>NZ_JBFTLD010000286.1:0-8320 GCF_056396265.1 Allobosea sp. 05T422_2
ATCCAGATCTCCGCCCCGTCCAGGGCCCGGCCCAGTGGCTCGACCTTGCGGATGTCGCAGCAGGATTTGCGGGCGTCGCGGGAAGCATAAAAGCCGTTGATGCCGTTTTGGCGGACAAAAAGTTCGATCGCGTCATGGCGCGGGTAGAAGGGGCGGATCACCACGCCATAGTTACGCTCAGTCTCCTGCCAGAGGCTGTAGACCTCCGGAAAGAGCCTGCCGGTGTCGAGGGTGACGATCTCGATGGGAAGCCCGGCACGAGCAATCAGATGGATGAGGACCTGATCCTCAAGGCCGAAGCTGGTGGTAAAGACGATCCGTCCCGAAACCGCCTGACGCAGTCCGATGAGACGGTCGCGCGCATCCGACTTGCCGAACGCGCGAACGAGGTCAGCAGCGCGCTCGGGCAAGTCAATTGCCTCAGCCGGTGCGCCTTGTTGGGCGGAAAGGCCCGTATCGATGGGGTCTCTGGCCATGGTCTTGGCCGCCTGTATTGTTCTGTAAATCGAACAATTCAGCTATACCCGAACGCCCACCGGGGCAATTCACTTGAGGTAGTGTGGTTTTTCTTATTTCACAAAATGAAGAGAAGAACCTTTCGCCGAGGCAGGCAGCCGGGCGCGACTGCCGTCCCCGACGCGGGGAGAGTGAGGCCTCAGCCGCAATGCGGCTGGGCGCCGGCGCTCCAGAAGGGCGCATCCTCGCCGGCGCGCGGAATGCTGCGGCGCTCAGTGGCCCGCAATTCGGCCGGCAGCGCCACGACGCTTTGCCACCAGCCATGGGCGCATTCGGAGCGGAACGCCATCTKGTCGCTCAGGCTCGTGCCGATGGCCCGGAAGCCTGTTTCCAGCGCGGCAACGGCATCCCGGATCGCAGCCTGCGTCTGCTCCGTGCTCTCGCGCGCATCGGCGCAGAAGGCAGCGGTGAAGGCAGTGATGTCATGGGCCAGTTCGGGATAGGCGCTTGCATCGAGGCTCCAGGCTTTCATCCATTCATGCGAGACGAGTGCGACCGCCTCATCGAGCGGGCGCGAGACGACCTTGCGGGCCGTGGTCCGCATATGGCGCATCAGCTCGGCACGCGCGTGCTGGTGACGCGCGGCGATCGCGGCCTCCTTCATGCGCGCAATCGCGGCCTCGGCCTCGGCGAGACACTCGTCGACCGGATGGGTCATGATCCAGCAATCCTCAAGGCAGGCGGGCGAGCGCATCGATCATGCGCTCGAACAGGCGGTCGGCATCGACCTCGTTGACGACGAAGGCGTTTGCCGGGCGCTTCGTCCGGCCGTTCCAGTCGATGGTCGAGCGGCCCCGGACATTGCCGGCGAGCTCGATCTCGACATGGCAATCACGGCCCTTGAACAGCTCGGGCCAGAGCAGCCAGGCGATGACGCAGGGGTCGTGCATGGGGTGGGCCGCCGTGCCCAGGCCCCCTGGGCGCGGACGCGTCAGCATGCCGTGGACCGCTCGCCCGGTGCGGGTGCCGAGCCCGTCCAACCGCGCCATGGCCGCCGACGAGGCGATGGCCTGATGCGTCGCATGCAGGCCAAACAGCGTGACAGGAACGCCCGCCCCGAGGACGACCGCCGCGGCATGCGGATCGACATAGAAATTGAACTCGGCTGCCGGCGTCATGTTGCCGAGGCCCATGGCCCCGCCCATCACCACGATCTCGCGCAGTTTGGGCGCAAGTTCCGGGGCAAGCCGCAAGGCCATCGCGACATTGGTCAGCGGCCCGAGCGCGCAGATCGTGATGCTGCCGTCTGTGGCTGCGCGCAGGACCTCGACGATCCCCTGGACGGCATGGCCGGGAGCCGCCGACGAGGCGGCGGYCGGCAGCCCGGCGCCGCTCAGGCCGTCGGGTCCGGAGACGAATTCCGCCGTCTCGAGCGGCTCCAGCATCGGCCGCGCCATGCCTGCTTGTACGGGCACATCGGGGCGCGCCGCCAGATCGCGGACGCGCAGCGCGTTGGCGGTGGTCAGGTCGATCCCGACATTGCCCGCGACCGTGCTGACCAGCCGAATGTCGAGTTCGTCAGGCTGCGCAAAGGCGAGCAGCAGGGCAACAGCGTCATCCTGCCCGGGATCGGTGTCGATGATGATCGGCCGTGCCATCTCAGGCCGCCAGCGCCGGGGCGGACATGATCAGATGGCTGAGATCGTCGGGGGTGAGATCGCCGATCGGCAGGTCATGCAGCTTGCGGCCGCTGCGCAGGATCACGACCCGGCTCGCCAGCGCGACCACGTCGCGCATGTTGTGGCTGATCAGCAGGACAGTGCGCCCCTCCGCCTTGAGATGGCGTACAAGATCAAGCACTTGCGCGGTTTCTTTGACGCCGAGCGCAGCCGTCGGCTCATCCATGATGATGACCTCGGCGTTCCAGCGAAGCGCCCGCGAGATCGCCACGGCCTGACGCTGTCCGCCGGAGAGCCGCTCGACCGGGCGCGTCATGTCCTCGATCTGCACCGACAGCCGGCGCAGGTAGCCTCTCGCCTCGTCCGCCATCCGCGCCTTGTCGAGCACGCGCAGGAAAGGCAGCACGAGCGGGCGCGTCAGCTCGGCCCCCATGAAGACATTTGCGGCGATCGACAGGCGCGGCGCGAGGGCAAGCTCCTGGTAGATCGTCGCCACGCCCTGCTCGAGCGCGTCATGCGGCGAGCGGAAATGCACCTCGCGGCCACGCAGGCGAATGGTGCCGGCGGTCGGCGCCTCGGCGCCCGACATGATCTTGATCAGCGTCGATTTGCCGGCGCCGTTGTCGCCGCAGATCGCCAGGACCTCGCCGGCATGGACGTCGAGATCGATGCCGCTCAGTGCCTGGACGGCGCCGTAATTCTTGCCGACCGAGCGCATCGCGAAGATGGGCTCCGAGGCCGCCTTTTCTGTCATCCGCATGCTCTCCGGAGGGCGCGCAAACGGGCCGGCTGCAAAGGCCGGCCCGGACGAGGGGCGCCCTATTTCAGGAAGTCCTTGACGTTGTTCTTGTCGACGACGACCGCGTCCATGAAGAGATAGGGGCCGGTCGTGATGGCGCTCACCGGCTGCTTCTTCACGGCGATGGCCTCGACAGCCTCGACAGCCTTCACGCCCATTTCCTCGAAGGGAACGGTGACRGTCGCGAGGAAGGTGCTGTCCGGGTCGGCAATGCGACGATAGGTTTCGGCGCCGCCATCGACGGAAACGAGCGGAATTTCGCCCTTCTTGACGCCCTGGGCCTTGAGCAGATCGTCGATGATGTAGGCCTGACCGTCAAAGGAGGCCCAGATACCGTTGATCTTGCCCTGATTGCGCAGGAGCAGCGCCTGCACGCCGCTGCGAACATCGTCGCGCCAGCTTTGGGTGCGCGCCATGCCGTGCTTTCCGACTTCCTTGACCGCGGTGTTCTCGGACAGGACGACGTCGAGCACCTTGCCGCGAATGCGTGAGGCGATATTGCCGTCGAAACGCACCGACATCAGGTTGCCGGTGTAGCCCATCTGCCCGAGCAGATAGAGGGCTGCGTCCGCACCGACCTTGTATTCATTGGTCTGGATGTCGAACAGCGAGTACGGCCCGGCGCCGGACTGGACTGTGATGACCGGGATGCCCTTGTCCTTCGCGGCCTTGAACTGGGCTTCCGCCTCGACCGGCTTGCCCATGGCGACGATGATGGCGTCGACCTTCTTGGCGATCAGCGCCTCGAACTGCTCGGCGTGCTTCGGCAGCGCGCCTTCGGAATTCAGCAGGGTGACGTTCCAGCCCTTGGCCTTGGCCGCAGCCGCAGCCGCATTTGCAACGCGCGCATGCGTCTCCGAGGTGAACTGGAAGCCGATGACGCCGAGCTCGAATGCGGAGGCGCTGCCGACGCCCCAGGCCAGCGCCAGACAGCTGGCTGCAACCATCTTCACGAACTTCATGACTACCCCCTCCGGACCGCGCGGATGGCTGCGCGGCGTTGTTGCGTTCAAACCTTGACGGCTGCCTTCCGCACCACGCTGGCCGAGAATGCGACCGAGCCGATGATGATGATGCCAAGCACGATATCCTGCACGTAATAGGCTGCGCCCATCAGCACGAGCCCGTTGCCAAGAACCTTGAGCACAAGCGCGGCAAAGACCGTCCCGGCCACATTGGGCTTGCCGGGCTCGAACATCGTCATGCCGAGCAGCACGGCGGCAATGGCGTAGAGAAAATAGTCGCCGGCCATGTTCGGAGCGGCGGAGGAGAGGCTCGCGGCGAGCAGCACGGCGGTGATCGAGGCGAAAACGCCGGCCAGCAGCAGGCCAAGCCGCTTCATCCGCATGGTCGCGATGCCTGCGAGCCGCGCCGCCTCATCAGCCTCGCCGGTTGCCGCCATATGGGCGCCGGTCCGGGTCCATTTCAGCAGCACATAGGAGATGCCGGTCGCCGCAAGCAGGAACCAGATCAGATTGGGCAGGCCGAGCGTCGTGCCGCGTGCCAGGCCGGTGAATCCGGCCGGCCAGCGCCCGACGAAGGCGACGCCCTGCGTGATCATGAAGGCGAGCCCCTTGGCGATGGCGGCCGTGCCGAGCGTCACGATCAGCGAAGGAACCTTCAGCACCGTGACGCCGAAACCGTTGAAGGCCCCCAGCCCGGCGCCCACCGCAAGAGCGGCCAGGACCGCGATCGCGGGGTCATAGCCCGCCTGGATGAACCAGCCAGCGGCGACTGCAGCCAGGCTCGCGACCTCGGCGATCGACAGATCGAGCTCGGCGATGGTCAGGGCGAGCGCAAAGCCGAGTGCAAGGATGGCGAGGAAGCTCGTGTCCTTGGCGATGTTCAGGAGATTGCCCGGGCTTGCGAAATTCGGCGCAAACGCGACGAAGAACCCGATCAGGGCGAGCCCCGCCAATGCAGTGCCATGCCGTTCGACAAGCGTGCGCATTCAGTGCGTTCCCCGCAACGGAAGCGCCATGCGGCCTCCGGGCGTCGCAAAGGGCTGATGGGGAGACGGGATCGAGTGTCGGGGCATCATGTCATGACAGCGGGCGAGCGGGCATTCCATCCGAACCGGCCGAAGCCGTACCGAATGGAACAACTCAACCCTAGTGCGGGGCCAACGCGAATGCGAGCCGGCGCAACGGGTTGAGAGCGAATTCTCCACGTCCAATTGCGCAACGTCAGGCCCATGCTGCACGTGCGGCCCCTCACTCGCGCCAACCGGCGAGCTGACGCCCGATTGGAGCCAGAGCCTGCTCTGCCTGTCGGAAGAGGCCAAACAGCCGATCATAGGGTTCGCGTGAGGCCGGGTTCGGCTGGTAGACCCGCGCCAGTCTGACAAGCGCTTCCTGCGCTGCGGCGAGATCCGGAAAGCGTCCGAGAGCGGTCCAGGCGACGATGGCAGCACCGAGCAGACCATGCTCCTCGCCTTCGACGACGCCGACCGGACGGCCGAGGATATCCGCCTTGATCTGACACCAATGGCGATTGGCAGCGCCGCCTCCGCCGAAGCGAAGTTCCGCGATCGGCCGGCCTGACGCTGCCTCGGCACGCTCCAGCACGACACGATTGAGGAAACCGACGCCCTCCATCACCGCCCAGGCGAGGTCAACCGCGCGGTGGCGGCGATTGAGCCCGACGAGAGCCCCGCGCAGTGACGGGTCCCAGTACGGCACGCGTTCGCCCTGGAGATAGGGCAGGAAGATCACCGGGGCGGCATCGCGCGGTTCCGCAAGGACGCGGCCAAGCTCGCGACCGGCTTGCGCCGGTTCGCCCTGGAAGCGACCGAGCAGCTCGAGCAGCCAGATCAGCGTGTCGGCCCCTGTCTGGCTGGGGCCGCCGAGCTGGGTGAGGCCGGCGCCCCAGTCTACCGTCATCAGCCCTTCGGCCCAGGCAGCCCGTGCATTGACGAGACCCAGCACCTCCGTCGTCCCGGACAGGTTGTAGCCAAAACCCGGACGCATGGCGCCCAATCCGACCACGCTCGCCCAGGTGTCGTTCGCCATGGCGATCACGGGCCGGCCGGCAAGATGGCCAAGTGCGCCTTCCAGCCCCGGCTGGACATGGCCCATGATCGAAACCGGCTGGCGCAGCGGCGGAAGAAGCGTCACCGGCAGGGCGGCAGCGTCGAACAGCGAACCGCCGGCGGGCGCGGCCGCTGCGGCCGCCTCCAGCCGCGCGAGCGAAACGGTATCGCTCGCCACGACCCCGGTCAGGCGCAGATTCAGATAGTCCTTGGGATCGAGAACATGCGCCGTGGCSGCGAGGATGCCCGGCTCGGACTGTTTCAGCCACCAAAGCCGCGCGAGCGGGTGGAAGGCATTGAGGCCCGCTGTCTCCGGATGCTCCTTCGGGCACGTGGCCAGAAGCGAGGGCAGCGTCGTGTCGGCGCGCGTATCGCGCCATAGCATGGCGGGACGGAGCACCTGGCCGTCGCGATCGACGAAGACCTGCGTGCGCGTCAGCGCCGAGATCGCCAATGCCTCGATCTGCCCGAAGAGCGTGGGATGGGAAGCCTGGAGCACGGCTGCGCTCTCGCGGAGCGCGCTCCACCAGTGGTCGGGATCGATCTCGGCGGCGCCGCCCTGCTCGATCGGCACCCGCATGACGATGCTATGGCGGGCCCGAAGCTGCCCCGCCTCGTCGACGAGAGCTGCGCGAAAACTGGTGCCGCCGAGATCGCAGGCGAGAACCATGCTCACCGGCGAATACTCCCGTCGCCGCTACGCCTGCCGGACATCACCCTCACCTGCATCGCCTTGATCCGTCGCTCCCTGCCAGGGGCCTGCCTCATAGCAGGAGAGCGAGCGGGCGCGTAGCGCCCGCCGCCGGAAGCTGGGGATCAGGCGAGCGCGGCTTCGGTTTCGTCGACCAGCCGCCAGAACAGGCGCACGCCTCCGTCCGGCGCGGTTTCGAGGCCGGGCACGGCAGAGAGCAGCTTGCGGGTATAGGCATGCTGCGGCCGGTCGAAGATCTCGTCGCGGGTCCCGTCCTCGACGATCCGGCCCTCGTTCATCACCACGACACGGTCGGCGACCTGCTCGACCACGCCGAGATCATGGCTGATGAACAGGCAGGAGAAGCCGTGCTTGCGCTGCAGCTCGGCGAAGAGCTCCAGCACCTGCGCCCGCACCGTCACGTCGAGGGCCGAGACCGGCTCGTCGGCGATCACGAATTTCGGACGGCGCACCACGGCGCGTGCGATCGCGATGCGCTGGCGCTGGCCGCCCGAGAGCTCGTGCGGATAGCGTGACGCGAAGCCGTCGGCGAGGCCGACCTCCGCCAGCACCTCCTGCAGCCGCGCCGCCTTCAGGGCCGCCGTCATGCCGGGCACCAGCCGGAGCGGCTCGGCCACGAGATCGCCGATGGTCATGCGCGGATCGAGCGAGGAATAGGGATCCTGGAAGACCATCTGGCAGTTCAGCCGGTAATCCCAATAGGCMGTCTCGCTCTTGTCGATCGGCTTGCCCTCGAAGCGGATCTCGCCGCTGGTCGGCTTGATCAGGCCGGCGATCGCATGGCCGAGCGTGGTCTTGCCCGAGCCCGAGCCGCCGACGACGGCGACGACTTGGCCCGGCGCGACATCCAGGCTGATGCCATGCAGTGCGCGCTTCGGCGCCTCCTTGCGGAAGAAGCCCTGGCGTCCGCCATAGTCGATCACGAGATCACGCACCGAGACGATCGGCGTTCCGGCTTCCGGCAGCGCGYGCGCCGGACCGCGATGCGGCATCGCGGCCAGCAGCTTGCGCGTATAGGGGTGCTTCGGCCGCGCCAGCAGCTCCTCGGTCCGGCCCTGCTCGACGACATCGCCCTGGCACATCACGATGGCGCGGTCGGAATAGCGCGCGATCATGCCGAGGTCGTGGCTGATCATCAGCACGGCGGTGTTGTTGGCCTTGGTCAGGTCGACCATCAGCTCCAGCACGTCGCGCTGCACGACAGCGTCGAGTGCCGTCGTCGGCTCGTCGGCGATCAGCAGCGCCGGCTTCAGCAACATCACCGAGGCCAGCATGATGCGCTGGCGCATGCCGCCGGAGAACTGATGCGGATAGGAGGTCAACGCGCCCTCGGGATCGCGGATGCCGACACGCCGGAGCATGTCGAGGATCAGCTCCTTGCGCTCGCTGGTGCTGAGCTTGCGATGCAGCGCCAGGCCCTCGTCGAGCTGCCGGCCGATCAGCATCGAGGGGTTCAGCGAGGTCATCGGCTCCTGGAAGACCATGCCGACACGCGAACCGCGCATGGCGCGCAGCTGCTTCGGCTCCATGGTCGTGACCTCCTGGCCCTCGAACTTGATCGAGCCGGCGACACGCCTGACCGCCGGCGGGATGAAGCCCATCAGAGCGCGCGCAGCCAGGGTCTTGCCGGAGCCGGACTCGCC
>NZ_JBFTLD010000287.1:0-8239 GCF_056396265.1 Allobosea sp. 05T422_2
GCCCGGACACGCCCAGGCGGCCTGACGCAAGCGACTGTCGGAAGCGAAACGAGCAAGGACCCCTGAGAGAGGGCCCTTCTCAGCGCCGTGCCTCGCTACAGCCAGCGCCTGACGCGGCCCTTGTAGGCGCGATAGACGTCCCCGAATTTCCGATCGAGATAGGCCTCCTCGCGGGCGACCACGCCGTAGCGGATGACGAGATAGAACGGCAGCAGCAGGACGAAGAGCCACAGGCTGTTGAAGGCGACGGCGAGGCCGATGAGGCCGAGCACCATGCCGAGATAGATCGGGTTGCGCGTGAAACGGTACGGCCCCGCCTCGACGATCATCGTCGTCGGCTGGGTGGTCTGGATTTGCGTCCCTGCGCGGCGAAACGTCGTTGCCGCCCAGATCAGCAGGGCGAGGCCCGCGAGGAACAGGATGCCGCCGAGCGCGCCCGCCGGCATCTCCGGCGCCAGGAATGGCAGCGGAGAGAGCCATTCGAGCCCGAGCCCGACGAGCACCGCGATCGCCCAGGCGATCGGCGGCCGTATCACGGCGCCCGAATTGTCGCGCACATTCCCTTTTGCGTGGCTCATACCGCTGCCTGTCCGAAGCCCGTCCCCACCAGGGACGCCACGGCGTTCGATGTCTATCACCAGCCAGTGTCCGGGGCGCGCCCGAAGGCAGGGTTGGTCCATCGGCATCATGCCGGCCATCGGCTCACAACCTGGTTTCTCGACGACAACGCGACGGCGTGTGCCCTCTACGAGGGCTCGACTTCCAGATTGAAGGGCGGCGCCGGCGCGACTGGAAGCGCGACGGCGTCTACCGCGACAGCATCCTGATGGCGCCGAACTCAAGGCCGCGCGGCAGCGCGGATCGGCGGCCTCACGCGCGCATAGACTTCGTCGTACAATGCTACCTCGCCGGGCATGGCCAGTGTGACGGCCAAGCCGAAGATMACGGGCTCGTCAATCGGGGTGCCTTGGTCCGGATCGCGCTGTACGATCAACGGAATGGTCATATCAGCAGCGACGACAGGGGCATCGCTCCCATCCCAGCATCGAGAGAAGATTGTTCCCCGGTTCGTCTGGTTTTCGTCTGGCTGCCAACTGTGGCTGCTCACTCCAAGCTCGCCGATTGACGCGGGTTTCAGAATTTTCAGGCGACACGTGCGATAGCTCTTGCGACCGGGCGCGACCGGCGTGAACCAGGCGAGAGTTGCCGATAGACTGTGCGGGCGCGCTTTGCCACCCATGGCGATAGGCACGGGTACCTCGATCGTGACGTTTCGATCGTTCCGCAGGCTGCCGGTTACGAAGAAAGTGGCGCGATCCGCCGCGCAGGCCACCGCATCCGTGGCATCGACGCAGCCGAAGCCAATGAAACGGCGGATATTATCCTTCTGCTTGCTGGCCTGGCCGCGGCCCCATGGCCCCACCGTCGCCTTGATGAGGTCAGCGACGTTGCGAGGCCAGCGTGCAGGGTGAACGAGCAAGGCCTTCAGCAAGACCGCTCGCTCGATAGGCGGAAGCAAAAGGAATGCTCGCCGTAACTCGCCTCGAGCGCGTCGTGAATCTGATGGCAGGTGCGCGACGCTAGGGCAGCCGCCGCGCTAGTGCCGTTAGTATAACCGTCGAGGTTCTCCCGTCCCCCCGCGGGAGGCGCCGCGACCTTAAGGCCCGCGCCGCGTGACGCCCGCCCAGGACGCACTTCGATATGAGCGTGGTTGCGGACGATCTGCATATGCTCGCGCGCGCCCGGCATCAAGATATCGGGCTTCACTGATCGGGCAAAACCAGGCCCAAGTGTACTCGATGGATTCGCCGCCTCATGCAAAGGATAGGGGTCGATAAGTGCTCGGGCGAGAGCGCGCTCAGCAGGCGGTACGGCATCCCGATTGGACGCGCCGATCGTTAACCCGTTCACAGTCTCGCCTGGAGAGAATATCCGGCGTTCGCCGATGAGCGCGTGGAGCGCACCGATCATCGACGTTGCGCGGTGGTTCCCGTCTGCGACTTCATAGTCGAACCCGGTTGCATAAGCGGGCACACCGAAGTCAGTGGTCGCATTGCCGGCGCTGACGATAAATAGCAAGCCGAAGCGGCCCGCCAGACGGTCGAGAAGGCGAGCCCACGGCGACAATTGCCCGTGGAAGGGCCGAAACCGATTGCCCAGCGACAGGTTCACAATGATTACGTTTGGGCGCTGCTCGCGCAATCGAACGACCGCCAGATAGATGAGATCGACAATCAGCCGATCGCTTGGAAATTCGTCATTGTTGCCCATCACCGGTACAACGTGGATGCGACGCGGAAGCGCTGCTTCCGCCTGGTTGCGATCGCCATGCACGATCAGCGACGCCATCGCCGTGCCGTGAGAGCGACTGGTTACTAGCGCCTCAGGCTCGAGGCCAAAGGGATCGTCGAGATCCATATGGTCTGCGAGTAAGCGGTGGGCCGCGACCGGGACCCCGTCGAGCAGCGCGAGGATCGGGTCTCCCAGCGGGTGTCTCGCTGCGGCGGCTTCGCGTTCCTCAGCCACATCGGCGATTTCGATCGTGGTCGGTGCGCTTTGGGGTCGAATGTGTAAGACCGGCTCGAGGCCGGCAATGCCCTCGGAACGTCGGTCCAAGATCTCCCGGACCGCTCGCACCGGAATGTCCRCCAATAGTGCATGATAGCCGATGTCGCCGATGCGGGCGCGAGTGACGACCGCTCCTCCGCGACCGATAATAGCCGCCCGGACATTCGCCTCCTGCTCATTCGCTACGGCCTCCCGCTCGCGGTAGACCAACTCAACCTCGAGCCTAACCAACTCCTCATCGTCACGGCCATCGATTACAACAGCGAGAAAACTTGCATCGATGCTACTGACGCGATCAAGCGGCCCCCAAKGCCGTAAGTCCCTCAGCAGATCGAATACATTCGCCCAAGGTGTTTCGCCTCGGACTAACTGGCCATTCTGCCAACGGCGCCAGAGGGACTCGAGATTGCGTAGCGCGACGATGTCCGGAACGAGCAGATAAGCATAGGGCTGCTGGTCGCCTTCGTCGGTCTCGAGCTCTTCCTCATCGACAAGTTCGAGCCCGGCGACATTTTGTACGGCGTTGGCGAACGCGCCGATCGAGCCTCGAACTTCGAAGACGAGCAATCGTTCAGGCGCAAGTCCGGACGGATCGGCGCGCAGCTCAAGCGCATTGGCACCGCGCGCAAGAACCTCCGCCAATCGGGTAAATTTGGGACCGAAAGTCCCCGTCTGGCGATCGCGCGGAAATGAGTCAGGAGGTGGGACGTATGCGGGCCGTCCAAGTAGACGCGGTTGATCAGGTTGCGGCGTCAGCCTCAGGAGTGGCTTCGTCGGATCGCTCGGCATTGATGACCTCTGGCGTTACTCGCGAAACCCACAAGTCAAGTTCGGCTCGCAACGCGTCATCAATAGCCATCTCCCCCAACCCCAAAATCTGGCGTCGTCTTACGTTCTGACAGAAATCGAGCGCCTCAGCATAGCTGACCTTGCCCAACCGGGCGGCGATTCTCGCCGGAGTCATCTTCGGCGTATTCGGCCAATCGGACAAGATGCGATCAAGGAAAACCGTCACTTCCTTTAGGTGCGGCGCCGGTATAGCCAAGCGCATCTGGAAGCGGCGCCACACCGCACGGTCCAGCAACTCGCCATGATTGGTGGCCGCGATAACTACAACGTAGCTAGGCAATTGATCCAACTGCATCAGCAGGAAGGATACCACCCGTTTGATCTCGCCCGTTTCGTGGGTGTCACCGCGCTCCTTGCCAATCGCATCGAACTCGTCGAAGAACAAGATGCTCGGCGTCGTACGTACATAGTCGAAGAGCTTGCGCAACCGAGCATTGGTTTCACCCAAATAGCTGCCGATCAACGCATCATAGCGCACGACGTAGAATGGCAGACCAAGTCCTTCGGCAATGGCCTCTGCAAACGAGGTCTTGCCGTTACCAGGTGGTCCGGAAAGCAAGACACGGTGGCGGGGCTCAAAGCCATTGGCACGCAGAACATCGGCGCGCTGGTGCTCCTCGATAAGCTGACMACCGCTCTGCCGAGCGGGAAGCGGGAGCAACAGATCATCGAGCCGCAGCCGAGCTGTGACCTCTAGAATGGCTTCGCGACCATTGACGGGGTTAAGGTGCTGCGAACTGGCGGTCAACGCGGGCGGCGTGACCGGTACAGCCGAAAGGGCCCGCTGTAGACGATCGGCAACAATATAGTGCTTCTTAGCCCGCTCATCTGCGACCAACGCCTCGGCCGTGGAGCGCACCGCCTCACGATCGCCGACCGCGCCAGCGCGAACGAGATTAATAAGAAGATCACTACGAGCCATAGCTGCCTTAATTGATCACTCGCTTCGAACCCATGAGAGATTCGTCCGCTCCCCCACGGTCGTTTGCGTGTCCGTCACAGTTCTGCGCGCCGGGTCGCGTCAAGACAGTGCTGTGTCGAATCCACGAACACCTTAGGTGAAGGTTGGGCAGACGGTAAGTGCTTGAGCTCGCAAATTTGCGACCTGGAGCGTTCGCACTACGCTTGAAATGGGCGGCGTCCGGCTCTCGCGATCTCGTCCGCGGAGCAACTTGGCCGCTTGTGGACTGTCAAGAAGGAACCCAGTCCAATGCGAACGGCAGGTTCATGGCAGCTCTCAATGTCTAGAGGTGACGATCGCAACACCGCGAGGCGCTCCACGAACTCCCAACTGGGACACTCGTCGCGTCGGGCGCCTCGCCTCCGAAATGCCGCCCGATCGGGAGCTTCGCGGTCAACGCCGCCACATCCGCACCCTGCGAAGGCCCGCCCGAAGCGGCTAGAATTGCGGGAGCTGGCCCTGTGGTTCCGCCATTAAAGGCGCCG
Source organism: Allobosea sp. 05T422_2 (assembly GCF_056396265.1). Classification (NCBI taxonomy): domain Bacteria; kingdom Pseudomonadati; phylum Pseudomonadota; class Alphaproteobacteria; order Hyphomicrobiales; family Alloboseaceae; genus Allobosea; species Allobosea sp. 05T422_2. The sequence continues at coordinate 4,864 of NZ_JBFTLD010000287.1, forward strand.
CCCCGGCGGGCGGCGGCTGGTTGATCGGCATCAGGCCCGCCATCAGTTCAGGCTCCAGCCCAATAGGCTCGCCAGAACCCATCGGCGTACTCGCCGACACCTCACCCGGCGGCGCCCCCTGCAGCGCCTGCACGATCTCCCCGACCACGCCCTGAAGCTCGACAATCGCCTGCGCCATGCCGGCGAGCGCCGGGTCGGCCTGCGGCTCAGCCACCTGCTCCCCCGCCCCCCCGCCCCAGCATCTGCGCAACCTGCGCAGCCTCCAGCGCCAGCTCGGCCTTGCCGGCTTCGGCCTGCTTGCGGCGGGCCTCCGCCTGCTTGGCCACCAGCTCCGCCTCGCGCGTCGCCAGCTCCATCTGCCGCGCCGCCTGTTGCGCGGGATCGGGCGGCGGCGGCTGCATCGCTTGCGGCAGCGGCCTGCCCGCCTTTTGCGCCTTCAGCGCGCGGATCTCGGGCRGCAGCACGGTTTCCAGGCGCTCGCCGATCTCGTCGGCCAGATGCCAGTCCTGGGCTTTGGCGACGAGGTCGAGGATCAGCGGCGCGGTCTGCGGCGCCGCCTGGATGAAGGCCGTCATGCCGTCGCGGACTTCCTCGCGCTTGGTCGCATAGCTCGGCCCCATCTGCAGCGCGACATCATAGGCGCCGGTCGTGACGTCATTCGAAAGCCGCGGCGTCATGCCGTCGGCGGCGACGCCGCCGAGCTGGTTGATCCTGATCTCCTGCGTCCTGCCGTCCTCGCCGATGATCCGCAGCACCCGGGCCGTGTCGTAGATTTTTGGGATCAGGTCGACCAGGATCTTGCCGGTATGGCGGATCGCGCGGGCCCAGTTGTCGATATAGGCGACAGCAAATTCTTGCTTGCTCATCGCGGGGACTTCTTGCTCAGCCACCATAATCCCCCAAGCTTCCCTTGGAGGAACCATGGCATAATCGGGGTGTGGGTCAACAGCTCCCAGTTCAGATACTTAATGTGAGCACGTTGCGCCGGAGGCTCGCAAAGACCTGGCGGACCGGCAGAGAATGCGCGCGGTCTGAAACGCAAAAGCGCCCGGCCATCCCTGGCCCGGGCGCAAATCACCACCTTGAATAAAGGCATAGCATGCACAAAAAACGCATGTAAAGCCCCTGTATGCGATTTTTGTGTATCACTTTCGGCCTGAGCCAACGGAGCGCTGCCGGGCGTCTCCACTCACGCCGGCGGCGTGGCGTAGCCGCGCCTGGCCATGCAGTCGTCATAGACCGCCTTCATGGCGTCGCTCCGGCGGGCGGTCGCCTGGTCTGCGCCGGTGCCCCTCGCCCCACTGACCGGTTTCGCCGCCGCCTTGTTGGATTCGCGGATGCAGGCGGCGGCGTCCCTGTTCGCCAGCGCCTCGAGCGTCGCATTGCCGGCGCCTGGCCGGACAGCGGTGCGCTGCGGCCCCGGCGAAGCGTCGCTCGCGGCCTGGCACCCGGCAAGTGCGAGCGAGACGATGATTGCGGCATGGCGAAGCATGAAACCCTTCCTCCTGCGCCGGTCAGAGCATAGGCCGCAGCGGCTTTCAACCGGCGCCCTGGTTCGCGAGCCCCGTCATCCCTGCGGCTGCGCGCGCTATTGCGGCGGGCGCGTCTCCGAGAAGCGCGCGGATGGCCTGCGCGGCCCGAAAGGAGCCCGCGGTAGGAATGATCGATCGGATCGATCGAAACAAGACAAACAACATGTTGGATTGCTTTAATGAAAAAGCCCAGACACGGCGCATCGAACTGCCAGGTGCCGCCATGACGCTGCAAATCCACGATCAAACGAGCTCAACCGGCCGGATCCCCGGCAGCCTGAAGCGCCTTGGACCTGGCCTTCTGCTCTGCCTGCCCGTGTCGGGGGCGGCTCTCGCCGTCGAGCATCTGGAGACCGCCTTCTTCCAGCGCGCCTGGCTCGAGGCGCTCGTGCTGGCCATTCTCTTGGGAACCCTGGTCCGGTCGCTCTGGAGCCCCGCCAGAAGCTGGCGCGCCGGCATCTCGTTCTGCGCGAAGACGCTGCTGGAGGTCGCGGTCGTGCTGCTCGGGGCGTCGCTCAGCGCCGCCACGATCGCCAGCGCCGGCGCACCGCTTCTGCTTGGCATCGCCGCCGTGGTCTTCGTCGCGATCGGGCTGAGCTACGGCATCGGCCGCCTGCTCGGACTGCCGCAGCGCATGGCCATCCTCGTCGCCTGCGGCAATTCGATCTGCGGAAATTCAGCCATCGCGGCCACCGCGCCGGTCATCGGCGCCGATGGCGAGGACGTCGCCGCCTCGATCGCGTTTACCGCGGTGCTCGGGGTCGCGGTCGTGCTGTGCCTGCCGCTCCTGATCCCGGCGCTCGGCCTCAGCGTTCACCAGTTCGGAATCCTGTCGGGCCTGACGGTCTATGCCGTGCCCCAGGTCATCGCGGCGACGGCGCCAGCCGGCCAGGCGGCGATCCAGATCGGGACCCTGGTCAAGCTGGTGCGCGTGCTGATGCTCGGCCCCGTCATCCTCGTGCTCTCGCTGCTGTCAGGCCGGCTGCGCGCGGAAACGGACGCGCCGGCACCTCACGTGACGGCTGGCGATCGCCCTGCCCCGCACAGGATCGCGCCGCATCATATCGTGCCCTGGTTCATCCTCGGCTTCCTGGTGCTGGCGGCGCTGCGCTCGGCAGGGCTGATTCCGGCGGTCCTGCTTGCGCCGCTCGCGACCATCGCGAACCTGCTGACCATTATCTCGATGGCGGCGCTCGGGCTCGGCGTCGACATTCGCTCCGTCGCCCGGGCCGGCCCCCGCGTCGCAGCCGCCGTCATCCTCTCGCTGCTGGCGCTCGCGGCGACCTCGCTTGGCCTCATCCACCTGATCGCGGTGCCGTGAGGCGGAGGTTCTCGGGCCCCGACCATGGAGGGGAGCGCCGCGCCGCTCAGCGCTGCTTCAGCCTTGTGATCGTTGCCTCGGGAACTCCGGGGACGTTGTTGGCCAGGAGATAACGCGGGCTGGACTGCACCCATTTGTCGCGCTCACCCGCGACGGAGCATTGAAAGCCGAGATCGGCGAGGGAAGACCGGCGCATCGTGCATGTGAGACTTCAGTCAGGGTCGCACGGTTGCGAGACCGGAACGCCGAAGCGCCGGTCATTCCTGGCGCKGCCGCAAATCACCCGCGCCGGTCCAACGTCCTGGGCCTCGTCGCCGGCCGTTATCTTGTGCGGGTCGGCAGCCACGCCCGCGCTCAGCCGGCAGCAAAGGCGCGACCAGCRCCCATGCATCCTCCGCCAGACCGATCCGCTCGCCCAAGGCTTCCGCCAGGACGACGCGTTGAATCGACATGTCAGCCGTGCGTCAAGACGCGCCGTTATTGCCTTGGGCAGGCAGCCCACGTTCAATGCCGGGGTCTGGGC
>NZ_JBFTLD010000288.1:0-8171 GCF_056396265.1 Allobosea sp. 05T422_2
CTCCCACGTTTGGTCGACGGGAGGACAGACCGATGCGACACACCCTGACCGACAAGGCGTTTGCGGCGGCCCTGGTCCTGGCCGCGACATCGCCAGCCTGGGCGCAGGATCAACGCCCCGGGTTCAGCCAATCCCTCACCTGCAGCTTCAGCCACGACCAGGGGGAAACGAGGATCACGCTGAGTGGCCGCTGCTCCGGCGCGCTTGACTTCAGCCTCTCCGTCCAGATCGAGCGCCGGGACGCGTCGCGGACGCGGGGGCAGGAGAGAACCTTCCGCGAGGGCACGGGGCCGATCACCGATTTGTAGGGCACCTGTCAGGGCCGAGGGGCGTKCCGCCGCCTGATCCGCGAAGGGACTGCGCGCGGGATTTGCTGCGCGCCAACTCAGGCCTGTGCCCCCGCCTACTCGCTCACCAGCTTGCKCGATTTCAGCAGCGCCAGCAGGCCCTCGTCGCGGCGCGCTTCCAGCTCGGCGATCGAGCGGCCGGCGCTCTCCTCTGCGACCCCCTCGACGATCCGGCGCTGCACCTCTTCGCTTAAAGTCGGTTGGCCGAGCGATTCCCAGCGCCTGAGCTGGCTCGGCCCGAGATGGGCAAGATAGCCCTTGATGCCGCCGGCGCCGCCGCCGAGGTGATAGGTCATGTGCGGKCCCATCAGGGCCCAGCGCAGACCCGGCCCATGGCACAGGGCGGCATYGATATCGGCGACGCTGGCCACGCCCTGCTCGACCAGATGGACCGCCTCGCGATAGAGCGCCGACGCCAGCCGGTTGGCGATATGGCCCGGCATTTCCCGGTTCAGCACCACGGGCCTGCGCCCGAGCACGCGATAGAAGGCGCAGGCCTGCGCAATGACGGCCTCATCCGCGCCGATGATCTCGACCAGGGGCACGAGATGGGGCGGGTTGAACGGATGGGCGACGATGATGCGCTCGGGCCGGAGGCACTCGGCGACGATGGCGCTGCGCAGCAGGGCCGAGGTGCTGCTGGCGATGATCGCATCCGGCGCCGTCTGGGCGTCGATCTGGCTCAGCAACTGCCGTTTCACGGCCTCGTTCTCCGGGCCGTTCTCCTGGATGAACTGCGCGCCTTCAAGCACCGCGCCGAGCCTGGTCGAAAAGCTGAGCGCCCCCGCGCCGGCAAGCCCCAGTTCGGCGAGCTGCGATCGGGCGCGCTCGACGTAAGTGAAGAATTTCTCCTCGGCTGCGGGCGAGGGGTCGTAAGCCGCGACAGCGACGCCATGAGCACAGGCGAGCGCCGCCCAGCTCGCGCCGATCATGCCGGCGCCGACAATGGCGATGCGCTCGATGGGGTTTGTCATGATGCTCTCGCTCCCAAGGGCTGGCGTCGATGAGCGCAGGATCTCACCGGTGCCACCGCTCCGGCCTAGCGCAGCGCGGAGCCAAATTCCATCACTCCGGCTTCAGCCCGGTCGCCTTGATCAGGTCGCTCCATTTCGTCATCTCGCTGTCGATCAGCGCGGCCGCCTCGGCAGGCGTGCCGGGCTTGGGCGTCACGCCCTGCAGCTTCATCGCTTCCAGCGCCTTGGGGCTTTTCAGCGCCTTGACGATCTCGGCGTTGAGCTTGTCGATGATCGGCTGCGGCGTGCCGGCCGGGGCGAGCACCCCGAACCAGGAGCCGATCTCGAAATCGGGCAGCCCCTGCGCGATCGCCGTCGGATAATCCGGCATGAAGGGGGAGGGCTCGCGGCCGGTGGTCGCGATCGCCTTCAGCGAGCCCGCATTCACATGCTGGAGCACGGAGGGAATGGTGTCGAACATCACCTTGACCTGGCCGCCGATCATGTCGGTCATCGCCGGGCCGCTGCCGCGATAGGGCACGTGGCCGAGCTTCGTCCCGGCGCGCGCATTGAACATCTCGCCGGCCAGATGCTGCGGCGAGCCGTTGCCGGAGGAGGCGTAGTTGAAGTCCTCGGGCTTGGCCTTGGCGAGCGCGACCAGCTCGGGGATGGTCTTCGCCTGCACCGAGGGGTGGACGACGAGCGCCAGGCCGACCGTGCCGGCGATGGTGACCGGCGCGAAATCCTTCTTCAGGTCGAAGCCGGGCTTGGCCTGCAGCCCCATATTGATCGAGTGGCTGGTGAGCGCGCCCATCAGCAGCAGATAGCCATCGGGCTGGGAGCGGGCGACGGCAGCCGCGCCGACGCTGCCGGCCGCGCCGGCGCGGTTCTCGACGATGACGCGCTGGCCGATCGTCTGCGAGAGTTCCTCGGCGATGACGCGGCCGATAATGTCGGTCGCCCCGCCCGGCGCATAGGGCACGAGCAGCGTGACCGGCCTTTGCGGATAGGCCTGCGCGCCTGCGGGACCGGCAAGGGCAAGTGACAGACCGGCAAGTGACAGACCGGCAAGTGAGAGAGCGGCGAGCGTGCCGCCGAGAAAGGCGCGTTTCAGCATCGGGCATTGTCCTCCGGGTTGGGCTGCGGGCCGGTTCGTCCGGCCCTGCATCACGTGTCTTGAGCCGCGCTGCGGCCAGTCAGCAGAAGTCGAAATCGCAGCCTTCATCGGCCTGGAGGACGCTTTTCAGATAGAGCCCGCGATAGCCGCGCGAGGGCTCGCTGAGATGGGCGGGCGCCTGCCATTCTGCCCTGCGGCGGTCGAGCTCGGCCGCCTCGACCAGCAATTCGATCTGGCGGGCGGGCACGTCGAGCCTGATCAGGTCGCCGTCGCGGACCAGCCCGAGCGGGCCGCCCACCGCCGATTCAGGCGTGATGTGCAGGACGATCGTGCCGAAGGCGKTGCCGCTCATGCGGGCATCCGAAATGCGGACCATGTCCTTGACGCCGGCCTGGGCGAGCTTCTTCGGGATCGGCAGATAACCGGCCTCCGGCATGCCGGGCGCGCCCTTGGGGCCGGCATTGCGCAGCACGAGCACGTCATCGGCAGTCACATCGAGCGCGGGATCGTCCATGCGCGTCACCATGTCCTCGACGGAGTCGAAGACGACGGCCCGGCCGGTGTGCTGGAGCAGGGCAGGAGAGGCGGCCGAATGCTTGATCACCGCGCCGCCAGGCGCCAGGTTGCCGCGCAGCACGGCCATGCCGCCGGTCTGCTTCAGCGGGTTTGCGGCGCTGCGGATGATCGTCTGGTTCGGCACCTCCTCGGCGGCCTCCGCGATCTCGCCGATGGTCTGGCCACTGATGGTGATGGCGTCGAGCGCCAGATGCGCGCGCAGTTCCTTCATCAGCTTCGGCACGCCGCCGGCCCAGTGGAAATGCTCMATGTAATGATCGCCCGACGGCTTCAGATCGATCAGCACCGGCACGGCGCGGCCGATCGCGTCGAACTCCTCGAGATCGATGCTCAAGCCTGCGMGCCGCGCGATGGCCGCGAGATGGACGAGCCCGTTGGTCGAGCCGCCGATCGCCTGCAGCACCACCATGGCGTTGCGGAAGGCGGTCTCGGTCAGCAATTCGCTCGGCCGCAATCCACGTGAGCTCTCGCCCCCCTTGGCCAGCGCAACAGCCTGCTTGCCGCTGGCTTCGGCGGCGCGGATGCGGTCGGCATGGGTCGCCGGAATCGTGCCGGTGCCGGGCAGCGCGATGCCGAGCGCCTCGACGAGGCAGCCCATGGTGCTGGCCGTGCCCATGACCATGCAGGTGCCTTGCGTCGGTGCGAGCCTGCCGCTCAAGACCTCGATCTCGGCCTCGTCGATCGTGCCGGCCCGGTGCTGGCCCCAGAGCCTGCGGCAATCCGTGCAGGCGCCGAGGATCTCGCCCTTGTGGTGGCCGACCAGCATCGGGCCGGTGATGAGCTGGATCGCGGGGATATCGGCCGAGACCGCGCCCATCAGCTGCGCCGGGACGGTCTTGTCGCAGCCGCCGATCAGCACGACCGAATCCATCGGCTGGGCGCGGATCATCTCCTCGGTGTCGATCGCCATCAGGTTGCGCAGGAACATCGAGGTCGGGTTCGAGAACGACTCGTGGATCGAGACGGTCGGGAACTCCATCGGCAGGCCGCCGGCGAGCATGACACCGCGCTTCACCGCCTCGATCAGGCGCGGAACATTGCCGTGGCAGGGGTTGAAGTCGCTGAAGGTGTTGGTGATGCCGATGATCGGCCGGTCGAGCGCATCGTCGGAAAAACCGGCCGCCTTGATGAACGCCTTGCGCAGGAACAGCGAAAAGCCGGGATCGCCATAGCTGGCGAGATTGCGGCGCATGCCGCGCGGGGCCGGTTTGGCGGGGGCCGTCTTGTCATTGGTGCTCGTCATGACATGATGAGGCGTTGCCGTTGACATGATTGTCAACAATTATGTTGGAACTGGAATAAGTCGCATGTCCGTCCTCGCGTTGAAGCCCGCCACCGCCGACCGCACCCGCATGGTGGCCGATGCCCTCGAGGAGGAGATCGTGCTTGGCTGGCTGCTGCCGCGCGAGCGCCTGATCGAGGAGGACATCGCCGCTCGGCTCGAGGTGAAGCGCCATGTCGTGCGCGAGGCCCTGGCCGAGCTGGAGCGGGTCGGGCTGGTCGAGCGCGTGCCGAACAAGGGCGCAGCCGTCAGGCTGCTGGAGCCGCAAGAGGTGCGCCAGATCTATTCGGTGCGCGAGGCGCTGGAGACCTTGGCGGCTGAGCAGATTCCGCTGCCGGCCGGCTCCGAGATCGTCTCACGGCTGAAAGCCATTCAGGACGTCCATGCGGCCGCGGTCACCGACGCCGACGCGCGCGCGGCCTTCCGCGCCAATATGGCGTTTCACGAGGCGCTCTTTGCCGCCTGCGGCAATCCGCACCTGGTCGAGCTGATCCAGATGATGGCGCAGAAGGTTCATGGCGCCCGTTCGATCACGGCAGCCAGCCCCTCGCATCTGGCGCTGGCCTGCGCCGAGCATTGGGCGATGATCGCCGCGCTCGAGGCCGGCGACCGGGCGAGGCTGGTCCAGCTCTGCCGCGACCATCTCGGCCCCTCCCGCGACGCCTATATCGCCGCCGTGGAGCAGAGGCAGGGCCGCGATCAGGCGCGATAGGGGGGCTTTGGCCGGGGGGCGGGTGACAATGTCCGGAACTGCCTTTTCTGACGTTGGGTACGTCCGCTTTTCGGCCATTCAATTTGGCGAAGACGAGGCTGATCTTCAGCACTGGAGGTCACTATGATCATGAGCCGGGAGGTGTTGCGGACTCGGGCCCCGCTCGCGTCCATAGACGAGCCGCGAAAATTCGTCGATCTACGTGGGGGATCGGTTCAAGCGGACAACATCAGGGCCAGCGGTCATATCGTGCCGCGCAAACAGGCCGGAGACATGACAATGCCCTTCGTCACACACGAGCCGGACACCGAAGTGCTCTGCAAGACCACCGGGCCCTACGCGCCCGAGAACGATCATGGGCTTGCCTTCGATGATCCGGCCCTCGGCATCGCCGAGGCTCTGCCCCTGTCCTCGCTGCCCCTCTCCGACAAGGATCGCAAGCATCCGCGGCTCGCCGAGATGCTGCGGTTTTTCGACTGATGGGTCTGCGCATCGTCGTCACCGGTTGGACCGGCCAGGTCGTCCGCGCCATGCTGGAGCGCGTGCCGGCCGGTGTTGAAGTCGTCGCGCTCCGCCGCCCGGATCTGGATCTCGCCATCCCCAAAATGATCGCGCCAGCACTGCGCGCGGCCAGGCCCCATGTCATCGTCAATGCGGCGGCCTATACGGCGGTGGACCAGGCTGAGAGCGAACCCGACCTCGCCATGCGCGTCAACGGCGAGGCGGCCGGTGAAGCGGCGCGCGCGGCTGCCGCACTTGGCGTCCCCGTCATCCAGATCTCGACCGACTACGTCTTCGACGGGGCGCTCGATCGGCCCTATCGCGAGGACGACGCGACCGGGCCGATCTCAGCCTATGGTGCCAGCAAGCTGGCTGGCGAGCGGGCGGTCGCGGCCGCCTCGGACAACCACGCGATCCTGCGCACGGCCTGGATCTACAGCCCCTTCGGCAAGAATTTCGTCAAAACCATGCTGCGCCTGGCCGAAACAACCGACGAGGTCGGCGTGGTCGCGGACCAGCATGGCTGCCCGACCAGCGCGCTCGACATCGCCGACGCCGTCCTGGCGGTGGCGCGCAATCTGGTCGCCCGCCCCCAGGACGAAACACTGCGCGGCATCTTTCACATGAGTGCTGCGGGGGAAGCGGTCTGGGCCGATGTCGCCGAGGCGATCTTCGCAGACCGGGAGCGGCTCGGCGGCAAGCCGGTCGCGGTCAAGCGCATCGCCACGACGGATTACCCGACGCCAGCGCGGAGGCCGGCCAATTCACGGCTCGACTGCGGCAAGCTCGCTGCGCGGCACGGCGTTACGCTTCCCGCATGGCGCGGCTCGCTGGCGACCTGCGTCGAGCGTCTCCTCAAGGATCAGGGATAGACCACGTCCAACTGCGGCGGATGAGCCTCACGCACCATGGCGATCTCCGCCGTGACGCGGAAGAAGCGGGCGATCTCGCAGATATCGCCGTGCTCGGCCGGGGCGTCTTCCCTGACGAGATCGAACGATTGCCGACGCGATTGGCGCCAAATGGCAAGACCCGGCGGCCGGGCAATGCGCGAAATGATCTGGACAGGTTTCGTCTGCTGATCGGACAGCGATCGATCGGATGAAGGCTTCGACTGTCAGGCCGTGCCGACTGGTCAAAGCCCCGCCCGAGATTCGCCCGATGTCTGGTTGCCTGACGGCCGGAGGATCGATGGAGCGCGATATGGCTGAGATCGCGATGGTCGCCGTGGGATCGGTTGTCTATTCGCTGACCTGCTGGGTCGCCCTAGCGCCCCGTCGCAGATGAGCGGCCGATGCTTCGGCTTGGACCCGTTCTTCTGGCTGGACCGGTTCTTGTGGCCGCAAGGCCCCGATGCCCGGTAAACGAAGGCGAACAGCCAGGCTCACCCACCCATCTCGGGGACATGAAGGGGCTTGGGCACCAGTTTGATGCCGTTCTCCGCCAGCACGATCCGCACCTTGGACAGGATCGCCTTGCGGATCTGGAATTGACGCCCGGCCCGGGCCTTGTATTTGGCGCGGATCACCAGAGTGCCTTCCTCGAGCGCTGCAATGCCCTGGCTCTTGAACGGCTCAAGCAGATCGGCGTTCAGCTCCGGATCCGCTTCGATCTCCTGCCCGATCTTCTTGAACAGTTTCCGCACGGCTTCGACATCGGTGTCCAAGGCAACCCGGAACATCATCTTCTCGATGACCCATTCGCGGCTGAAATTCTGGATCTTCCCGATCTGCCCGAAGGGAATGGTCGCAACCGGACCACGCGGGTGCCTCAAGGAGACCGATCGCAACGAAATTCTCTCGACAGTGCCCTTGGCTCCCGAGGTCTCGATATATTCGCCCAGGCGGAAGGCATCATCGACGAGGAAAAACAGACCGGCCACCACATCCTTGACCAGTGTCTGGGAGCCCAGCCCGATCGCCAGGCCGAAGATCGAGAGGCCGGTGATCAGTGGCCAGACATTGATGCCGAGCATCACCAGGACGGTCAGAGCCCCCAGCGTCAGGAGCGCGGCCTTGGTGAGGCCCACGAGCAATGGGCCGACAGTGGTCAGCCGCGTGCCGATCATGGCGGCGGGGACCTGCGGATCGCCCGGCGTTTGAGGTCTGATGCGCGCGGCCATGATGGCCACCCAGTTCCAGCAGAAGGCAATGACCAGCACGAGCATCAGGATCTCGCCAGCTTTCAGCAGGACGGTGCCCCGCGGAATGCCGACGACATCCAGGATCGGCAGGAGCCAGAGCGTGGCCAAGACCGCGAGAATCGATGCCGCGACCACGATGCGGAAGGTGCGCCACAGCGCGCCCGCCAGTTCTCCGCCCTGCGAGCGAACCGCCTGCCAGCCGCGTCTTTCGATGGCGACGTCGAGATGAGGACCGGCGAGAACCAGAAGAAGCGAAAGCAGCAACAATCCGCCCCGCGTCGGCCTTCCGATCGTTAGGTCCAGCTGGATGAAGAGGAAGGCGGCGATGACGACCGCCACCACCAGCCCGGGCCAGAGCGCGGCGAGCCTCCGGCGGAGCGATCCTGCCCCGCTGCCGAATGACAGAACCCTGGTCACCAGCCCGCGATGACGAAGATACGCGGCTGCGACCAGAATGGTGAACGGCAAGGACACCGCGAATGTCGCGAAGAGATCGCGTAGCGGATCGGCCGCATTCCATATGCGCAGACAGGCAAGGAC
>NZ_JBFTLD010000289.1:0-9227 GCF_056396265.1 Allobosea sp. 05T422_2
TTCCCGAAATGGCCAAATTCAGCGGAGCTCAGGCCGAGGCCGACTTCGTTTCTTCCTCGCGTTCCGCATAGATGAAGAGCGTACGCGACTTGTTCTCGACAGCCTCCGGCCCGATCACGACCTGCTCGACGCCTTCCAGCCCTGGCAGTTCGTACATGGTCTCGAGCAGGATGCTCTCCATGATCGAACGCAGGCCGCGTGCGCCGGTCTTGCGCTCGATCGCCTTGCGCGCGATCAGGCTGACGGCCTCATCGGTGAAGGTGAGCTCGGTATCCTCCATCTCGAAGAGGCGCTGATACTGCTTCACCAGCGCGTTCTTCGGTTCGGTCAGGATCGTCTTCAGCGCCGCCTCGTCGAGATCCTCGAGCGTCGCCAGAACCGGCAGACGGCCGACGAATTCCGGGATCAGGCCGAATTTCAGCAGATCCTCGGGCTCGACCTCACGGAAGATCGCGCCGGTACGGCGGTCGTCCGGGGCCTTCACAATCGCGCCGAAGCCGATCGAGGTGCCCTTGCCACGGCTGGAGATGATCTTGTCCAGCCCGGCGAAGGCACCGCCGCAGATGAACAGGATGTTGGTGGTGTCGACCTGCAGGAATTCCTGCTGGGGATGCTTGCGCCCGCCCTGCGGCGGCACGGAGGCGACCGTGCCTTCCATGATCTTGAGCAGCGCCTGCTGGACGCCCTCGCCCGAGACGTCGCGGGTGATCGAGGGATTGTCTGACTTGCGGCTGATCTTGTCGATCTCGTCGATATAGACGATGCCGCGCTGTGCCCGCTCGACATTGTAGTCGGAGGCCTGGAGCAGCTTCAGGATGATGTTCTCGACATCCTCGCCGACATAGCCGGCCTCGGTCAGCGTCGTCGCATCCGCCATCGTGAAGGGCACATCAAGGATGCGGGCGAGAGTCTGCGCGAGCAGCGTCTTGCCCGAACCGGTCGGCCCGATCAGCAGGATGTTCGACTTCGCCAGCTCGACGTCGTTGTGCTTCGTCGCGTGCGAAAGCCGCTTGTAGTGGTTGTGAACCGCGACCGAGAGCACCTTCTTGGCGTGGTCCTGGCCGATGACATAGTCATCCAGCACCTTGCGGATCTCGCGCGGGGTCGGGACGCCGTCCTTCGACTTCACCAGCGCGGATTTGGATTCCTCGCGGATGATGTCCATGCAGAGCTCGACGCACTCGTCGCAGATGAACACGGTCGGTCCCGCAATCAGCTCTCATCGTTCATCTCCATTTCCGGAGTCGGTCCACACCAGCCGAAGCGGATGCGGGCGTCGTCTCTCCGTCATAATAGGCCGCTCAGTTCGCGATTATTAGGTTAACGCGTCAGGTCGAGACATCCGACCTGAAAACCTGACCCAAAACCGGACACCAGCTGCGCCTGTCCGCTCACCCGAGTCCCCATGCAAGCATGGGGCCGCTTTCCAAATCAATATGGGACGCCCGGCTGATCAAGCCAACCCACAGATAGCGGGGCGGCTCGTCGCAGCCGACACCAGACGGGAGCCGAAACGCCCAAGGCGTGTTTCGGCCCCTGCCCGGTTCTCCATTCCGGCCCGATCAGGCCGCGGCGTCTTCGGGACGCCGATCAATGACCTTGTCGATCAGGCCGAAATCACGGGCCGCCTCGGCAGTCATGAAGTTGTCGCGCTCGAGCGCAGCCTCGACCTCGTCGTAGTTGCGGCCGGTATGCCTGACATAGATCTCATTCAGCCGGCGCTTGAGGTTCTCGACCTCGCGTGCGTGGATCAGGATATCGGTGACCTGGCCCTGAAAGCCGCCGGAGGGCTGGTGCACCATGATGCGCGCATTCGGCAGCGCGAAGCGCATGTCCTTGGCGCCCGCGGTCAGCAACAGCGAGCCCATCGAGGCCGCCTGCCCGACGCACAATGTCGTGACCGGGCAGCGGATGAATTGCATCGTATCATAGATCGACAGGCCCGACGTGACCACGCCGCCCGGCGAGTTGATGTAGAAGGAAATTTCCTTCTTCGGATTCTCGGCCTCGAGGAACAGCAGCTGCGCCACGATCAGCGAGGCGGAGAAATCCTCGACCGGGCCGGTCAGGAAGATGATGCGTTCCCGCAGCAGGCGCGAGTAGATGTCGAAGGCGCGCTCACCGCGGCTCGACTGCTCGACCACCATCGGGACGAGATTGTTGTAGGTCTCGATCGGATCGCGCAGCATGGGTCTGTCCTTGGGGTCGCGGTCGCCGGGAATCAGCGGATTTCGTGAATACCATCCACATAAGCACGCGGATCGTGGCTGAAAAGGGAAGCGCCGCCCTGGCCATTGCCGGGCGGCGCCAATCTTGAATCAAGGTTTCCGAAAGTCTCAGGCCGAAGCGTCGTCGGCCTTGGCAGCGTCGTCCGCCTTGGCCTCGGACTTCTTGGCCTTCTTGGCGGCTGCCTTCTTCGGCTTGGCCTCACCGGCCTCCTCGGTGGCGTCCTCATCGGCGTAGAGCGCCTCGCGGCTGACCGTCTGGTCCTCGACCTTCACCTGGCTGAGCAGATGGTCGACGACCTTCTCCTCGAAGATCGGGGCGCGGATCTCGGCGAGAGCCTGCGGGTTCTTCTGGTAGAACTCCCAGACCTGCTTCTCCTGGCCGGGGAATTGACGGACTCGCTCGACCAGGGCCTGGGTGACCTCGTCATCCGAGATCTGAACCTTGGCCTGCTCACCGATTTCGGCAAGCACGAGGCCCAGGCGCACCCGGCGCTCGGCGATCCGGCGGTACTCGGCGCGAGCCTCGTCCTCGGTGGTGTTCTCGTCCGCGAAGGTCTTCTTCGCGTCCTTCATGTCGGCCTCGACCTGGCTCCAGACGGCAGCGAACTCCTGCTCGACCAGGGTCGGCGGCAGCTCGAACGTGTACTTGCCATCAAGCGCGTCGAGCAGGCTCTTCTTGATCTTGCGGCGCGACTGGGCGCCGAAATCACGGCCGATCTGCTCGCGAACGGCGCTCTTGAGCGCATCGAGCGACTCCATGCCGAAGCCCTTGGCGAGCTCGTCGTCGATCTTGAGGGCGTCGGGACCCTGCACGTCGTCGACGGTGACCTCGAACTCGGCCGGCTTACCGGCAAGGTGGGTCGCGGTGTAGTTCTCCGGGAACGTCACCTTGACGGTGCGCTTCTCGCCGGTCTTGGCGCCCTCGAGCTGATCCTCGAAGCCCGGGATGAACTGCCCCGCGCCGAGATCGAGCGGAATGCCCTCGCCGGTGCCGCCGTCGAAGGGTTCGCCCTCGAGCGTGCCGACGAAGGAGATCATCAGGCGATCGCCCTTCTCGGCCTTGGCCTTCGCACCCTTCGAGGTGAAGCTGCGGTTCTGCGACGCCATGCGCTCGAGCGCGGCATCGACTTCGCTCTCAGGCACTTCCGCCACCGGCTTGACCAGGGAAACGTCGGAGATGTCGGCGAGTTCGAACTTCGGCAGGACCTCGAGCGCGACCGTGAAGGCGAGGTCGCCCTTGGCCTCCATCGCGGCCTCGATCTCGTCCTTGTTCTCGGGGAACCGGATCTGCGGCTCGAAAGCGAGCTTCAGGCCGTTATCCGCGACGATCTTCTGGTTGGCCTCGTTGACTGCATTCTGCAGCACATCGGCCATGACCGAACGGCCATAGAGCCGGCGCAGATGCGCGACCGGTACCTTGCCGGGGCGGAAACCGTTGATACGCGCTTTGCCCTGCAGGCCCTGCAGGCCATCATCGAGCCTGGTCTTGAGGTCGGCAGCGTTCAGCACCACCTGGAATTCGCGCTTGAGGCCCTGGGACAGGGTTTCGGTCACGTTCATTGTTTCGTTCCGCCAACTGCTCGTTAATTCAAAAATCCAAACGCGCGCCGTCKGGTTGCCCGCCGCCGCGCTTGAGAAATCCGGCCAAGTCTGGTGCGGGCGGAGGGACTCGAACCCCCACGACTTTCGCCGCTGGAACCTAAATCCAGTGCGTCTACCAATTCCGCCACGCCCGCCGACCCGATGCGCTGCGCGCGAGCAAACGCAGCGCCGCCATCGTTGGGCCGCGGTGCTATACGCATTTCAGGCGCGGCATGCAGCAAAAAAATGCGACGGTTCTGCGAAGCCGTTGAATCAGGGGCGCCATACCGGCCTCTCGCCAGATCGCGCGCCACGGATTATGCCGCTTGCCATGACCGACAGAAGCGCTCGCCGTCCTCCTTCTCACAGTTGCCAGGCGACCATGCCGACACGGCGCATCGTGCTGGCGGGACTGGGCGCCTGTGCAGTCCTGGGCGAGGCCGGCGCACAATCCTTGCCGGCCACCACCCCAGTGAAGTCCCTGACGGAGAACGCCGATTCAGCCGCGCCGCCGAACCGGAACCTCGTTGCCGGCCCGGCGAAGATACGCCTGCGGCCACCTCCGGCCCCGGAGAGCGAAGTCTGGGCCGTCGACGGTGAAACGCCTGGGCCCGTATTGCGGATCAAGCTGGGACAGACGCTGCGGCTCCGGCTGGAGAACCGAACGACGAAACCGCTGAGTCTGCATTGGCATGGCCTACGCGGATCGTCCGAGATGGATGGTGTCGGAGGCTTCAGCCAGCAGCCGATCGCGCCGGGAGCCAGCTTCGAATACCGGCTGACGCCGCCCGATTCGGGCTTCTTCCTGTATCGCCCTCTCCTCGTCGGCGGCTCGTCCGAGCCGGCAGGACGCGGCCTGGCTGGCCTGCTCATCGTTGAGGAGACTGAGCCGCCACGCGTCGATCTCGACCTGCCGGTGGTGGTGACCGACTGGCTGCTGGGCGACGACCAATCGATCCAGCCCTTTGACGCGAAGGGGCCCGAAGGAGCCGCCGCCGGCCGGCTCGGCAACTGGATCACCGTCAATGGCAAGGCGCCGCCGCAGCGCATCGCGGTGCTCCCTGGGGCACGCGTTCGGTTGCGCCTCGCCAATGCCTGCAATGCCCGGATCACGCGGCTGCGTTTCGACGGCATCAAGCCCTTCGTCATGGCCGTCGACAGCCAGCCGACCGATAATTTCGAACCCGTGCGCGCTCAGCTGCCCTTCGCCCCCGGCACGCGCTACGATCTCGTCTTCGACATGCCGGACGAAGCGGGGGCCACAGCAATGGTCACGGCGCTGACCGGCTCGGGCGTTMCTCTGCTGCGCTTCGTCGCGGAGGGAGCAAGGCAGGCGGCGGCAGGCGAGATCGCTGCGCTCAAGCCGAATCCGGCCTTGCCGCTCGCCGTGCGACTGCAGGACGCCAGGCGTAGCGAAGTCGTCGTGACCGGCGGAGCCAAGGTCACCGCCGACAGCAAACTGGACCTCTCCGGCCTCGATCTCGCCCGGCCCTGGGCGATCAACGGTGCAGTCGGCACGCCTGATGCCAAGCCCCTCTTCAGCGTCAGGCGCGGCGCGCCGGTGGTGATCGCGATCGATAATCGCACTGCCTTCCTGCAGCCGATCCATGTCCACGGCCATAGTTTTCGCCTGCTGCATCCGCTCGACGACGGCTGGGAGCCCTATTTCCTCGATACCGTCCAGATCCCCGAAGGGCGGCGGCTGCACATCGCCTTCATCGCCGACAATCCTGGCCGCTGGCTGATTTCGTCGACCGTGCTGGAGCGCTTCGATCTCGGTCTCTGGACCTGGTTCGAGGTGACCTGAKCTGCGGCCCCGGCTTGACCTCAGCCGGACGAGCGACCTAAGCCCGCCACCAGCAACCGCATTGGAGCCGCCATGTCCGCCAACGCCATCGTCACGATCGGCGCCGACCTCGCGAGGCCGGTCCGCTTCGGCAACGCCCTGCCGCTTGCCCTGATCGCCGGCCCCTGTCAGATGGAAAGCCGCGAGCACGCGCTAGAAATCGCGCTTGCGCTCAAGGAGATAGCGGCAAGACTTGAGATCGGACTGGTCTTCAAGACCTCCTTCGACAAGGCGAACCGGACCAGCGTCAAGGGGCAGCGCGGCATGGGCCTCGAGGCCGCCCTGCCCGTCTTCGCCGAGATCCGCGAACGCACCGGCCTGCCGGTCCTGACCGATGTGCACGAGGCCGGGCAATGCGCCGCCGTGGCCGAGGTCGTCGACGTCCTGCAGATTCCTGCTTTCCTGTGCCGTCAGACCGATCTGCTGGTTGCTGCCGCACAGACCGGGCGCGTCGTCAACGTCAAGAAGGGCCAGTTCCTGGCCCCCTGGGACATGGTCAACGTCGCGGCCAAGATCACCGAGAGTGGCAATCCGAATGTCATGGTCACCGAGCGCGGAGCGTCCTTCGGCTACAACACGCTTGTCACCGACATGCGGTCGCTGCCGATCATGGCCGACGGCATCGGGGCACCGGTGATCTTCGACGCGACGCATTCCGTCCAGCAGCCGGGCGGCAAGGGCGCCTCCACAGGCGGTCAGCGCGAATTCGTGCCCGTGCTGTCGCGGGCCGCGGTCGCGGTCGGCGTCGCCGGCCTCTTCATCGAGACCCATCCCGACCCCGACAATGCGCCGTCGGACGGCCCCAACATGGTGCCGCTCGCGGACTTCCCTGCGCTGATCGCAGAGCTGCAAGGCTTTGATCGGCTTGCCAAGGCGAGGCGCGCGCCGGTTTAAGGCCGTATGGACAAGCCCGTTACCGCAACCAAGCCCGCCTCGCTGCGCCCGCTGATCCTGGTCCTCGGGGCCTGCGGCTTCGCATCGACCTTCACCATGCGGATCCTCGATCCGCTGGTGCCGACACTGGCAGCCGAGTTCGGCCGGACGATTGCGCAGATCGCCGCCATGGCAACTGCGTTCTCCTTTGCCTACGCGGTCGGTCAGCCCTTCCTGGGCCCGATCGCGGATTCGGTCGGCAAGCTGCGGACGATCAGTGTCTGCCTCGGCTTGCTTGCCCTGCTCTCGATGGCTGCCGCCTTCTCCCTGTCCTTCGACGTACTGACGGTGATCCGAGCGAGTACGGGCATCGTTGCCGGCGGCGTCATCCCCATCGCCATGGCCGCGATCGGCGACCGCGCGCCAATGGCCGAGCGGCAGGTACTGCTCGGACGCTTCCTTGTCCTGATGATCGTCGGGCAAATGGCCGGGGCCGCCTGCTCGGGCGTCATCGCGGAGCATTTCGGCTGGCGCAGTGTCTTCGTGATGGCCGCTGCCATGGCGGCGGCTGCAGCGCTTCTGGTCATCGTCGTGCTGAAGCCGCGCCCGGACGCGGCACGGCTGCCGCTCAGCTTTGCGGGCGCGCTGGCGAATTACAGATCCGTCTTCGCCAACCCGCGCAGCAAGCTGCTCTATGCGATCGTCATCACCGAGGGCAGCCTGATCTTCGGCATGCCGCCCTATGTCGCGGCGATCCTGCAGGAGCGCTCAGGGATCGGCCCCTCGCTGGCCGGGCTGGTGATCGCCGGAACCGGGCTTGGCGGCATCATCTACGGGATCCTGACCCGCATCCTGGTCGAGCGCCTCGGACCGGCCCGCATGACGGTCACCGGCGGGCTCCTGATGGCGACGGGCTATGTGCTGTTCTCGCTGCCCTTCTTACCCTGGTGGAGCGCGGTTGGCCTGTTCACCCTGAACGGGTTCGGCTTCTTCCTGATGCACGGCACCTTCCAGGCTCAGGCGACCGAGCTCGCTCCGACAGCGCGCGGCTCGGCCGTCTCGCTCTTCGCCTGCGCGCTGTTCCTTGGCCATGCGATCGGCCCCGTCGCCATGGGCATCGCGCTGCATCTGCTCGGCACGACAGGCGCGATCCTGCTCTTTGCGGCAGGGATCGGCCTGCTTGGCATCGTGACGCCGCGCATCCTGCCGCTGGCAGGCTCGCGGACCTGAACTCAGCGGCCGCGGTAAGGAGCGACGCCCTGATCGGGCAGCCAGAGCCCCTTCGGCGGCTCGCCGGTCTGCCAGAACACATCGATCGGGATGCCGCCGCGCGGGTACCAATAGCCGCCGATGCGGAACCATTCCGGCTCGAGCAGCTCGACCAGTGTTTTGCCGATATTGACGGTGCAATCCTCGTGGAAGGCTCCGTGGTTGCGGAACGACCCGAGATAGAGCTTCAGCGACTTCGATTCGACCAGCCATTGGCCGGGCAGATAATCGATGACCAGGATGCCGAAATCGGGTTGGCCGGTMACCGGGCAGATCGAGGTGAATTCCGGGCATGTGAAGCGCGCGAGATAATTCGTGCCGGCATGCGGATTGGGCACACGGTCGAGGCGGGCCTCCTCGGGAGATTGCGGCAGTGCACTGGCATGGCCCAGTTGCAGGGTCGAGGCGTCGATCGTCATGGTCATGGCTCCTTGAAGGCGGCCTTCTAGAGCCTCGGGCGCGCCCGCGCCACCGGCCAATCGCCGCGACGCCTCTTTCCGTTACGCCTGCGCTTGGCTAGAAGCGCGGCATCCTTCCGTTTCGCCTCGCACCGGAGCCTCCCATGACCGCGATCATCGACATCATCGGCCGCCAAATCCTCGACAGCCGTGGCAATCCGACCGTCGAGGTCGACGTCGTGCTCGAGGATGGCTCGATGGGCCGCGCCGCGGTCCCCTCCGGCGCCTCGACGGGCGCGCATGAAGCCGTAGAGCTGCGTGACGGCGACAAGAGCCGCTATCTCGGCAAGGGCGTGCTGAAGGCCGTCGAAATCGTCAACACCACGATCGCCGAAGCCCTCGTCGCCATGGATGCCGAGGACCAGGCCGCGATCGACCAGACCATGATTGATCTCGACGGTACGCCGAACAAGAAGAAGCTCGGCGCCAACGCCATTCTCGGCGTCTCGCTCGCCGTCGCCAAGGCCGCAGCCGAATGCTCGGGCCTGCCGCTCTATCGCTATGTCGGCGGCACCTCCGCCCGCGTCCTGCCCGTGCCGATGATGAACATCGTCAATGGCGGCGCCCATGCCGACAACCCGATCGACTTCCAGGAATTCATGATCATGCCGGTCGGCGCGCCTTCCTTCGCGGAAGCCCTGCGCATGGGCGCCGAGGTCTTCCACACGCTGAAGAAGGCTCTGCACGACGCCGGCCACAACACCAATGTCGGCGACGAGGGCGGCTTCGCGCCGAACCTGAAATCGGCCGAGGCTGCGCTCGATTTCGTCATGCAGGCGGTCGAGAAGGCCGGCTACCGGCCGGGCGAAGACATCGCGCTGGCACTCGACTGCGCCGCGACGGAGTTCTTCAAGGACGGCTCCTACGTCTATGAAGGCGAACGCAAAACCCGCGATCCGAAGGCGCAGGCCAAATACCTCGCCAAGCTCGTCGGCAACTACCCGATCGTCTCGATCGAGGACGGCATGGCCG
>NZ_JBFTLD010000290.1:0-7909 GCF_056396265.1 Allobosea sp. 05T422_2
GCCGGCGACCGTCACGACCCTGCCGACGGCTGAACTCGTCGAACTGGAGGCCATCCTCGGCCATGAGATCCTGCGCGAGGCGAGCCCGGCCATCGTCAATGTCGGCGCGGTCTGGCTCATCGCCGAGATCGACGGCGCAGAGGCGCTGCTGGCGCTGAAACCCGATTTCGCGCGCTCGGCTGCCTTCGAGCGCCGCCTGGGCGTGACCGGCATCACGGTCTTCGCCAGGCGCGAGGGCGGCGGCCCCGAGATCGAGGTCCGGTCCTTCGCGCCCTCCTGCGGGGTGAACGAGGACCCGGTCTGCGGCAGCGGCAATGGCAGCGTTGCGGTCTTCCGGGCGGCGCGCGGGCTCTTGCCCGCTGGGGGCACGCGCTACGAGGCGGCCCAGGGCCGCTGCGTCGGGCGCGACGGCACGATCGCCATCTCGGTGGATGCGGGCGGCAAGGTCCAGGTCGGCGGCGCCTGCGTCACCACCGTGAACGGCACGCTTCTGCTCTGAAGGCTCCTGCTCTGAGGGCTTTCGCCCGCTGTCGCACCGCCAGGAGTGCCGTGGCTGCGGCGTTCCACGGGGCGGGCGGGCGCAGGCCGAGTTCCGCTGGCTGGCTCCGGCGGAACACTGCACCGACCTATCGCTTGCTCCGATCGGGGGCAGGTCTGGCGGCCATATCCGCCAGCGAATGGCATGAGCTTGCGAGCTCTCGCGATGCGCGCTGGGCAATGATGCGCAGGAACCTGTCATCCGCTGTCACGAAAGCCGCACCCGTCTGGACTGCTGCTGCCAGGTAGGTGCAGTCGTAGGCGGGATGCGAAATCTCGATTGCAAGACTCGCTGCCCGTTCCAGCAAACCAGCCATCGAGAGAAACGCGACCCCGGAGCGTTCAAGAAGCCTTGCCGCAAGGATGGCTTCTTCGCGTTCAAGTTCGCCGCGCGCTGTTTTCTTCCAAAGGACGTTCGCGCATTCCGGGATGAGAAGCTCCGGAGACGCGAAACGGAAGCGCGAGCGCAGATCGACGGCGGCTTGGGAGCCTTCTTCTTCGACGACCCATTTTATCGCGACGCTGGCATCGACGATCACCGTCTCCATTAGCGTTCGTCTCGGCCCTCGCGCATGAGCTCTTCGGAGGGTGTCTGCTTGCGGGACGCGGTCAGCCTCCTCAGGCTGGCTGCCAAGCTGTCGAAATCAGGCTCCGTTTCGTTTTGCAGAACCTGACGCAGGATTTCTCGATGCTCGGCTTCCGCCGAGCGGCCGTGTCGAGCGGCGCGCATTTTCAGTTTTAGTATCAGGTCGTCGTCCAGATTGCGGACATGGAGGTTTCCCGCCATCGATGTGCCTCCAATGATCTCATTGAGATCAAAGATAGCGATCGCATCACGGTCGCGCAAGGACAGGCGACCGCCGCGCGAGACGTGCTCACGGCCAGGGCATGAGTGGTGCGGCCCCGCGGTTTGGCAGCCCTTCCGAGCCGGTGAAGTGACGGGGGGCGGCACTATGCCTTTCGCATGGTGCGGCGCCAGGCCGCTCAGACGCGAACCTGATCGCCGATCGGCACCTTCCTGGCGAAGGGAACGAACGCCATGGCTGCGATCGTGAGGACGGCAACCAGTCCCCAGGCCTCGTTGATCGACAGGACCAGGGCTGCCTTCTCGACCAGTGGCTGAAGCAGCGCCTGGGCCTGGGCGTCGAGCGGCCCGGGCGGCCGCATCGCCATGAGTTCGAGGGGCACGCCGATGAACTTCGCCGTCTCGACATCGCCTCTTTGCAGCCGCTCCATGATCGCCGTGCCGTGCACGGGCGAGCGGCTGTAGATCACGGTGTCGATCAGGGCGAGACCGATCGCACCGCCCAGGTTTCGCATCAGGTTGAACAGGCCGCTGGCGTCGGGAACGCGCATCGGGGGAAGCTGTCCCAATGCGAGGCGCGTCGGTGGCAGAAGGCAAAACATGATGGCCAGGCCACGGACCACCTGCGGCCAGAACATCGCGTCATAGTCGGTCTGCGGGGTCTGAAAGGCACTCAGTCCCAGGCCGAGGGCGAAGAGGGTAAAGCCGATGCCGGTCAACAGGCGGACAT
The DNA here is from genome assembly GCF_056396265.1 of Allobosea sp. 05T422_2. Classification (NCBI taxonomy): domain Bacteria; kingdom Pseudomonadati; phylum Pseudomonadota; class Alphaproteobacteria; order Hyphomicrobiales; family Alloboseaceae; genus Allobosea; species Allobosea sp. 05T422_2. Next base: position 2,073 of record NZ_JBFTLD010000290.1, read on the forward strand.
CGACACGACGCTCCAGGGCAACGGCGACCGGCGCGATGGCAAGTTGGGCGGCGCCGGTCACCAGCATGATCTCGCCGATCTCGAGCGCATTGTGATCGCGCACGAAGGCCAGGAAGACCGGCATCAGATAGACCGATCCAAACAGCCCGATGCCGAGGACAAAGCTGAGGATGCTGCCGATCATGAAATTCCGGTCCGCAAAGCTTCTCAGATCGACGATCGGAGCATCGGCTTGCAAAGTCCGCCTGATGAAGCCGAGACCGCTCGCCAGGCTCAGCGCGATCAGCCCCAGGATCAGGCCCGAGATCCAGCCGCGCTGAGGTGCCTCCTTCAATGCGATCTCGATCGCTGCCAGCGCGATCGCCATCATCACCAGAGACAGGGCATCGAGCTTGCGCGCTTCGGTGAGGCTCGGCTTGTCACGTGGCAGGAGGAAAGCGGCTAGTGCTGCCGAGACGACGCCGGGAATGACGTTGATCAGGAACAGCCAGTGCCAGGAATAGGTCTGCGTGATCCAGCCGCCGACGATCGGCCCGACCGTTGGCGCGAGCACGGCAAAGACGCCGGCCAACGTCGTCGCGATGGCCTGCCTGCTCGGCGGGAAGAGCAAAAAGACAGCCGAAAAGACCGCGGGAATCAAAGTGCCGCCTGAAAACCCCTGAAGGACGCGCCAGGCGATCAGGGCCGGGAACGACTGGCTCGCCGCACAGCCGATGGAGGCTGCGGTAAAGACGGCGAGCGCCACGACGAACAGCCAGCGCATCGAGAGAAAGCGCGTCAGGAAACCCGTCAGCGGAATCGCGATGACCTCGGCGATGAGATAGGCGGTCTGGACCCAGCTCATCTGGTCGGGCGAAATGTCCAGTGCGCTCTGGATCGTCGGCAGGGAGGTGACGACGACCTGCACGTCGAGGATCGCCATGAACATGCCGATGCACATGGCGGCAAAGCCGATCCATGTCGCAGCGGTGACGCGCCCTTCGCCGATCGCATCAGCCGGTGGCGGCATGGCGAGCCTCTTCAAGCGCAGTATTCTCGGCGCGGATGCGGATCGTCAGGACGAGGCCGTTGGCGATCGAAAAGACTAGCGCGAACCATGGCAGGCCAAGGCACAGCGGCAGGACGGCGATCTCGCCAATGACGACGATGTAGTTCGGGTGCGACACGAACCGATAAGGGCCCCGTGCCACGAGCCTCTCGCCCGGTGCGACGATGATGCGGGTCGTCCAACGCCGGCCGAGCGTCACCAGCACCCAAAGGCGCAGCCCCTGAAACAGGAGGAAAGCCGCGAGCCAGCCGAGATGGATCGCTTGTGCCCAACCGAGCAGCCAAAGTCCGATCAGCCAGGCTGCGTGCAGCAGGACGATCAGCGGATAGTGGCCGGCAGCCTTCTCCACGGCGCCCTTGGCGAGCAAGGCAGACGTGTTTCTATGCGCGAGCCAGAGTTCGCCGATCCGCTCGGCCGTCACCAGGGCCAGCAAGACGATGGCCGGTGTCATGTCCCTTGCCGCAGCGAGGCGCAGCTCACGGTGAAGCCCGGCCCCATCGCCATCAGCAGCGTGCGCGAGGGCAGGCCTGCCGCGATCGCACGCTGGAGGACGAAGAGGGCGGTCGGAGCCGACATGTTGCCATAGTCGGACAGGACGGCACGTTCGTGGTCGAGCGCGCCTTGCGCGAGTGAAAACGCGCTTTCCAGGGCCTCGATCACCTTCTTCCCGCCGGGATGACAGGCAAAGAGATCGATGTCGGACAGCGACAGCCCTTCACGCTCCAGGATCCCTGCAATGGCTGGGTTGATCCGCTCCTCCGCGAAGGGCGGGATCGCCCGGTCGAAGATCACGCCAAAGCCCTGGGGATCGACCGTCCAGCCCATGATATCCAGCGTGTCGGGCCACATGTGCTGCCCGGTCATCTCGACCGTGGCGATGCCATCCGGCCCTGCCTGCAGGATGCAGGCTGCCGCGCCATCGCCGAACAAGGCGGTCGCAACGATGTTGGCCTTCGTCAAGACATCGAGTCGGAAAGCCAGCGTGCAGATCTCGACAGCCACGAGCAGGATTGTCGAACCTGGGCGCGACGCGGCCAGGCGGGACGCGATCGAGAAACCCGATACGCCGCCGGCACATCCCAGGCCGAACACCGGGACACGTTCGACGTCGCTTCTGAAGCCAAGTCTCTCGGCGACACGGGCATCGAGGCTGGGGGTCGCTATGCCCGTCGACGAGACCGTCACGATCGTATCGATCTCGGACGCCTGTAGTCTGGCGGCGCCCAGCGCCTGCGTCGTTGCATCCACGAACAGGTCGCAAGCGCCGGCGACATAGGCGGCGCTGCGCTCGGGCCATCCCAATGGCTGCAGATACCACTCGATCGGCCGGACGGCATAGCGGCGGCTGATGCCCGAATTTTCGAAGACGCGCGCAAGCTGCTCGAAATCGGGATAGCGGCCGGCAAAGCTCCGATGGGCGGCTGCCGCCACATCGCGCTGGCGAAACTCATGGGGCGGAACAGCCGTCGCGACGGAAACGAGCTTGACCGGGTGAGCCATAGCCACTTCCAGGCATGGCGGGCGGTGCCGCCCGATGCGGGCGGACCTGCAACGCCATGCCAACTATGCTTCAGCGAGCCCGCAAGTTCCAGAGGCAGGCTTGCGCATTACGCCGCGTGCGTCGCCATGCGACGAAGGCACGAGACGGTGGGATCATTGGACTGGCCTTTCAGCCTTGCCTCTCGGAACATTGTGCACGCTGAGAGCCGCGTGCACCGGAGGCTGAAGCAGCCCGGAAAACGGCAGCGCTCTTGCTCAGTGCAGGCCCTTAGCTATATTTTTAGCTAAGGAGATGCTCATGGCCCAGTTCTCGGTTCACGAGGCCAAGACCAACCTGTCCAAACTGATCGCTGACGCCCTGGAGGGTGCAGATGTGGTCATTGCCCGTGGCAACGTGCCTGTGGTGCGCCTGGTGCCGGTCAGACCACGCGGCAAGCGGCGCTTTGGGGTACTCAAGGGAAAGATCGCCGTCGATGCGCGCTTCGACGAGCCGCTGCCCGAGAATGAACTCGGCGGCTGGAATCTCACGTGAGGCTGCTGCTCGATACCCATGCTCTGATCTGGTGGCTGGCAGGTGACGAGGCGCTGAGCCCCCGTGCCCGAGAGGCTATTGGGGACGAGGGCAACAGCATCGCCGTCAGCGCCGCCTCGGCCATGGAGGTCGCCACCAAGTTCCGCATTGGCAAGTGCCCCCGCGCGGCGCTGCTCGCGCAGGACTTCGAGGCGATCATCGCAGATCAGGGCTTTGCCGAGCTGGCGGTCACCGTCCACCACGCGCTGCGGGCCGGCGAGATGAACATTGCGCACAAGGATCCGTTCGACCGCCTCCTCATTGCCCAGGCTCAATCCGAGGACATGGTGCTGATTTCGAACGAAGCATTGTTCGACAGCTTCGCAATCAAACGCCTTTGGTAGCGGGTTAGCAGACATGCCCGGGGTCGGGGGTGGGGCGTTCCGGAACTGGTGGCGGCCCGCCAGCAACGTCTGAGACGGGAGGCGAGCCGAAGTTGGCGCCTTGTCCGAAACCGGTCATAGGGCTCCAGACAATGATGCGCTCCCAATCTCGATGCTGAGGGCGCGTTTTCACAACCTCAAGCCAAACGAAAAATGGGCCGCCCCCGGCAGCCCGTTTCCGTATAAAGTCGAGGAGGCTCAGCCCTTGTCGACGACTTTCTTCACGGCGTCCCTACGCTGCCAAGCGCCTGCTGGGCTTCGCCCTTGCGGCCCCTGGACGGCGCCCCCCAAGGCAGGAACGACTACACCGAATAGTCGATCGAGAGCATGTGGTCCTTGCCCATGCGGTCGCCATAGACCGGGAACTTGGTCAGAGACGTGTCGATCGCATGAACGTCGGCGGTGCTGAGCTGCACGCGGCCCGCCCCCAGATTTTCCAGCAGATGGGTTTTGCTGCGCGTGCCCGGGATCGGGACGATATTCGGGCTCTTCGCCATAAGCCAGGCGAGCGCGATTTGTGACGGCGTCGCGCCCTTCTTGGCTGCGTAGTCCTTCAGCCACTCGACGATCGGCATGTTGAGGGGCATGAACTCCTTCGAGAACCGTGGGAAGCCCGCACGGAAGTCCGTCTTCTCGTCGTACGTCGTGCTCGGATCGTACTTGCCGGTCAGGAAGCCCATCGCCACGGGCGACCACGGCACAAGGCCGATACCCAGCTCGTTGCAGGTGTCGAGGATGCCGTTCAGCTCTACGTTGCGGGTCCACATCGAATATTCGTTCTGAACAGCCGTGACCGGCTGCACGGCATGCGCGCGGCGGATGGTTTTCGCGCTTGGCTCCGAAAGGCCGAAGCCCAACACCTTGCCCTGCTTGATGAGGTCCTGCACGGCGCCGGCGACGTCCTCGATCGGCACCGCGGGATCGACGCGGTGCTGGTAGTACAGATCGATGTGATCGGTCCGAAGACGCTTCAGGGACTCCTCGACAACGCGCTTGATGCGCTCCGGCCGGCTATCGAGCGCAACGGTCCCATTGATTGCGAAGCCGAATTTGGTCGCGATCTTGACCTTGTCCCGGAACGGCTGGAGCGCCTCGCCGACGAGCTCCTCATTGATGTAGGGGCCGTACACCTCAGCCGTGTCGAAAAATGTCACGCCATCCTCGAACGCTGTGCGGATGGTCTTGATGCCTTGGTCCTTGGGGACGGGCCCGTTGTAATTGCCGCTCTGGTTCATGCAGCCGAAGCCAAGCTCCGAGACTTCCAAATTGGCGAGCTTGCGGGTCTTCATCGTGATCATCCTTGGGGGCTGGACCGTCTGAGCACTGGCATTCGACCAGGTGGCGATCTGTGCGGCAGCGGCTCCGGCGAGGAAGGTGCGGCGGCTGAGAGGGGTGTATTCGGCCATTGGTCGTCCTCTGGCTTGCGGGGCGGCATCAGCCGCCGTGTCGATGGCCATACGTAGCCCAGGCGGCGCCTTTCGATTAGGCTGCACACTTCGCTTGGGTCTATCGAAGATGTGCATCAATGAAGCGCGATGAACTGAACGACCTTGCGGCTTTCCTGGCCGTGGCGGAGGCGGGAAGCTTCACGCGAGCGGCGGCCAAGCTCGACATGTCGCAGTCGGCCCTGAGCCACGCCATCCAGCAGTTGGAAGAGAGGTTGGGCATCCGGTTGCTGGCGCGAACGACGCGCAGCGTCTCGCCGACGGAAGCCGGGCGGCGCCTGATGCGGACGTTGAAGCCCGCGTTGACGGACATTTATGCCGAGATCGCGGGCTTGAGCGAACTGCGCGACAAGCCCGCCGGAACGCTGCGCATCACCACGGTGAAGCATGCGGCCGTATCGGTTCTTTTGCCGAAGCTCCGCACTTTCATGGCCGAGCATCCCGATATTGCGATCGAAATATCGGCAGACGAGGCCTTGATGGACATCGTCGCCGGGAATTTTGATGCTGGCGTGCGTCTGGGAGAGCGGCTTGAGAACGACATGATCGCGGTCCGGATTGGACCCGAGATGCGCTCGGCGATCGTTGGATCGCCAGCCTACTTCGCAAGACACCCTGTCCCGGTCTCGCCGCACGATCTGACGCAGCACAACTGCATCAACTACCGCCAGACGGGCTCCGGTGGCCTTTATGCCTGGGAATTCGAGAAGGACGGGCAGGAGCTGTCCGTGCGCGTGGCGGGCTCGCTTGTGTTCAGCGATGCCGACCTCATTCTACAGGCAGCGCTCGACGGACATGGGCTGGCCACGACCTTTGAAACGCAAGCCGAGGGCCACGTCGCTTCCGGCCGACTCATGCGTGTCCTGAAGGATTGGTGCGCGCCCTATCCA
>NZ_JBFTLD010000291.1:0-7884 GCF_056396265.1 Allobosea sp. 05T422_2
GGCCAGGTCATCGAGGACGCGGCTGGCCGCTTCACGGTTGGCGAGAAGTGGTGGGCGTAAGCGCCTGAGCGCGGCGCCAATCCCGGGAGCCTCCAGGCAGGAGCCCGGGATTCGTCACCTGGATCTTCGAAGTTTCCGGATCGTTTCCGGCTCTGCATCACCTTGCGGTTTGTCCGGCATGGCGCGGACAGATTTCCGCTGGACCATGCTTTGGGTCTAGGCTGGCGGCATGATCTTCAGCCGCGCCATCGCCTGGGCCTGTCTCACTTTCCTGCAAGGGGCGCTGGCCTTCGTCGCCGCGCTCCTGCTTCTCCTGATCATCGTGCAGCAGGTGAGGGGCGATGCCGGTGCGCAGCCCCTCGCGAACCTGATCGCGGCTGCGGTGGCGGCTGGCGTCGCCTTCGCGTGCCGGCTCCTGGCTCGAAAGTTCGCCTAAAAGAGAAACCCCGCCTTGCCGGATCGGCAAGGCGGGGTTTCGTTGTTCAGCAGGCTTCAGTGGGCTGCCGGATGGGCATCCTTGCCGGCGGTCGGCTCGCCCTTCTTCTTCCGGCTCAGCACAGAAGCGAGCCAGCGCACCACCACATAGAAGACCGGGGTGAACAGCAGGCCGAACAGCGTCACGCCGATCATGCCGGAGAACACCGCGACGCCGAGAACCTGGCGCATTTCGGCACCGGCACCGACGGAGATCGTCAGGGGCAGCACGCCAAGGATGAAGGCGAGCGACGTCATCAGGATCGGTCGCAACCGGGTCCTGGCCGCTGCGATCGCAGCCTCGCGCCGGCTCATACCCTCGTCCTCGGCCTGCTTGGCGAATTCGACGATCAGGATCGCGTTCTTCGCAGCAAGGCCGACGAGCACGACGAGACCGATATCGACGAGCACGTTGCGATCGAAGTCCTTGTAACCGACGCCGACCATCGCCGCGAGAATACACATCGGCACGATCAGGATGACGGCGAGCKGCAAGGTCCAGCTCTCGTACAGTGCCGCCAGCAGCAGGAAGACGAAGACGACGGCGAGGCCGAAGGCGATGATCGCAGTGTTGCCGGCAAGCTTCTCCTGCAATGCGATCTCGGTCCATTCGAAACCGAACCCGGCCGGCAGAACCTGCTGCGCGATCTTCTCCACCTCCGCGATGCCCTGGCCGGTCGAATAACCGCGCGCCATCGAAAGCTGGACCTCGGCCGCCGGATAGAGGTTGTAGCGCGGCACGCGATAGGCGCCGGTCGTGTCGGAGAAGGTCGCGACCGAGCCGATCGGCACCATCTCGCCGTCGACATTGCGCGTCTTCAACGCCGCGACGTCGCGGATGTCGAGCCGGTAGGGATTGTCGGCCTGCGCCGTCACCCGGAAGGTGCGGCCCAGGATATTGAAATCGTTGACATAGGCCGACCCCATATAGACCGACAGGGTCTCGAACACCCGGGTCACGGGCACACCGAGCATTTCAGCCTTGGTCCGGTCGATATCGGCGTAGATCTGTGGCGTCCTGGTCGAGAACAGCGTGAACGGCTGCTGGATTCCCGGAGCCTGGCCCGCGGTTCCAGCCACTGCCCAGGTCGCGCCCTCAAGCGCCGGCAGGCCGCGCCCGCCGCGATCCTGGACATAGCCCTTGAGACCACCGCCGTTGCCGATTCCGGGAACGGCAGGAGGCTCGATCACCAGGGCGAAGGCCTCGCCGATCTGGCCCAGCTGGCTGCGCAGATCGTTGAGGATGCCCTGGGTCGTGAGGCCCGCCTTGGCCCTTTCCCTGAAGTCGGTGAGGGTGACGAAGGCGACGCCGGCATTGGGCGCCAGGGTGAAGGTTGCGCCATCAAGGCCGGCGAAGGCGACGATATGGGCGACGCCAGGCCGCGACAGCAGCATGTCGGTCGCCTTGCGGATGACCTCGTCGGTCCGCGGCAGCGACGAGCCCGGAGGCAGCTGCACGACGGCGATGAAGTAGCCGCGGTCGAGCTGCGGGACGAGGCCCGTCGGAATCGCCGCCAGGCGCTGGCCGGCGACCGCGATCAGGGCGGCATAGACCAGCAGCATCAGGACGCCGACGCGGATCAGGCGCGAGGTCGCCGCGCCGTATGCGCGCGAGAGCCAGTCGAAGGCCATGTTGAAATATTTGAAGAACCAACGCAGCGGCGCACCGATCGCCGCGAAGAAACCCTTCGGCTCCTCATGGCTGTGCGGCTTCAGCAGGATAGCCGACAGCGCCGGTGACAAGGTCAGCGAAACGAAGCACGAGATCGCCGTTGAGGCTGCGATCGTGACTGCGAACTGCTGGTAGAACGTGCCCTGCAGACCAGTGATGAAGGCGGTCGGGATGAACACGGCGCACAGCACGAGCGCAATCGCGAGCAGGGCGCCGCCGACCTCGTCCATGGTCTTGTGCGCTGCGTCCTTGGCGCTCATGCCTTGCGCCAGATAGCGCTCGACATTCTCGACCACGACGATCGCGTCGTCGACGACGATACCGATGGCCAGCACCAGCGCCAGCAGCGAGATCGTGTTGAAGGAGATACCGACCGCGCTCATCACCAGGAAGGTGCCGACCAGCGAAACCGGGATCGCGATGATCGGGATGATCGCCGCACGCCAGGTCTGCAGGAACAGGATCACGACGAAGACGACGAGCACGATCGCCTCGAGCAGCGTCGTCACCACGGCGGAGACGGATTCAGCGATGAACTCCGTCGGGTTGTAGACGATCTTGTACTCGACCCCGGCCGGGAAGTTCTTCGACAACCCGTCCATTGTCTTGATGAGCGCTTCGGATGCCGACAACGCATTCGAGCCCGGACGCTGGAACACGCCGATCGCGACGGCTTCCTTGTTGTCGAGATAGGAGTTCGACAGATAGTCCTGCGCGCCGAGCTCGACGCGGGCCACGTCGCGGACGCGGATCGTGCCGCCATCCGCGTCCGAGCGGACGACGATGTTGTAGAACTCGTCGATGCTGGTGAGGCGTCCCTGCGTATTGACCGAAAGCTGGAAGGCGCCATCCGACTTCGCCGGCGGCTGGTTGATTGCTCCGGCGGCGACCTGGATGTTGGCGGCGCGGATCGCGGCGATGACATCCCCGGCCGTCAGATTGCGCGCCGCGACCTTGGCGGGATCGAGCCAGACACGCATCGAGTAGTCGCGCGCGCCGAAGACCTGCACGTCGCCGACGCCTTCGACGCGGGTCAGCACGTCCTTCACGTTCAGCGTCGTGTAATTCGAGACGTATTGCTGGTCGCGCGAGCCGTCGGGCGACAGCATGTGGATGACCATCAGGAAGTCGGGCGAGGCCTTGCGGACCTGCAGGCCGAGCGTACGGACGTCCTGCGGCAGGCGCGGTTCGGCCGCCGAGACCCGGTTCTGCACCAGCACCTGCGCCTGGTCGACATCCGTGCCGGCCTTGAAGACGACGCTGATCGTAACACGCCCGTCACCGGTCGATTGCGACGAGATATAGAGCATATCGTCGACGCCGTTGACCTCCTGCTCGATCGGCGCTGCGACGGTCGAGGCGACGACCTCGGCCGATGCGCCCGGATAGGTCGCGGTGATCGTGACGGTCGGCGGCGCGATCTCGGGATATTCCGCGATCGGCAGGCTGCGCTGCGCGATGGCGCCGGCGATCGTCAGCAGGATCGAGAGAACGGTCGCGAAGATCGGCCGGTCGATGAAGAAATGCGCAAAGCGGAACATGCTGGGGTCCTGGCCGGGAGGGCAGGGCGGGCGGCCGATGCCGTCCGCTTCCGGTGATGGCGGCGTAAGCCGTCAGTTGGTTGCGGCGACCTTGATCTCGCCGGCCTGCGGTGTGACGGTCGCGCCCGGCCGCACCATCGGGCTGGCGAGCCCGTTGATGATGACCTTGTCGTCCTTCTCCAGGCCCTTGGTGATCACGCGCAACCCGTCCGCGATCTGACCGAGCACCACCGGCTTGGGCACGACCTTGTTGTCGGCGCCGACCGTCAGCACGATCTTGCTGGCCTGGTCCGAGACGATGACGGCGTCGGGAACGAGCAATGCGTCGACCTGGCCGGCATAGATGCGCACGCGCCCAAAGGTGCCGGGCGTCAGGAACTGATCCTTGTTCTCGAATACGGCGCGGCTGCGAATCGTACCTGAGCGGGCATTGAAGGCGTTGTCGACGAAGTCGATCTTGCCCTGGCGCTTCCAGCTCGTCTCGTCGGCGAGCCTGACCTGTGCGGTCGGAGCGCTTTCACGGTTCGTCAGCCCGCGCTGTTCGCCGGCGAGCCTGGAATAGCGGAGGTAGTCGGCTTCCGACGTATCGAACACGAAATTGATCGGATCGGTAGCGACGATCGTCGTCAGCAGCGTCGCACCCGACTGGCCGCCCGCGACGAGGTTGCCCGCATCGACGCGCTTGTTCGAGATCCGGCCGGACAGGGGGGCGCGAACCTGCGTCCATTCCAGATTGAGCTCGGCGGTCTTGAGATTGGCCTCGGCCGCCTGCTGGGACGCGACGGCACCGTTCAAGTTGGCGCGGCGCTGGTCAATGTCGCGAACCGTGATCGTCCGGTTCTGCGTCAGAGCCTCGGCGCGCTCGACCTCGTTCTGGGCGAGCTCGACCTGGGCCTTGGCGCGCGCGACTTCAGCGCGTGCCGCATCGACGGCAAGCTGATACGGGCGCTGGTCGATTGTGAAGAGCAGATCGCCCTTGTTCACCCGATCGCCGTCGCGGAAATGGATGCTGTCGAGGAACCCGGAGACGCGGGCCCTGATCTCGACCTGCTCGCGCGCTTCGAAGCGGCCTGTGTACTCGTCCCAGTTGGTCACGCGCTTGGCGAGCGGCGCTGCAGTCTGGACCGGCGGAGCCGGTGGGGCGCCCTGGGCGAGGGCCGTGGCGGCGGACGTCGCGAGCAGCACCGCGAAGGTGGCAAGAGTCCGACCCGTTGAGCGGCGGATTCGCATGGAAAAACTCCGGATAGCGGGGCCGGCGCAACCACTCTCGGTTTCCGGGCCGCGCGCAAGAAAGGTTGCGTGCTGACGATTGTCAAGTTCCGTCACTCGACAGCACCGTCGAATGACGACAGATTAGCAACATTCCGGCCAGGGGGTGACAGGATGGCAACAGACGCTTGCCGCCCGGGCGCCAAGGTTCTACCGAAGACGCGACCTGACCAGAGTTGGAAGACCGATATGAACGCGCATGCCCGCCCTGCCKACCCGAAGAAGCTGATCAAGGGTGCAACCGGCGATTGGGAAATCATCATCGGCATGGAAATCCATGCCCAGGTCACCTCCAACGCGAAACTTTTCTCAGGCGCCTCCACCGCCTTCGGGGGCGAGCCGAACGAGCATGTCAGCCTAGTCGACGCKGCCATGCCCGGCATGCTGCCGGTGATCAATGCCGAATGCGTGCGTCAGGCAGTTCGTACCGGCCTAGGGTTGAACGCGCGCATCAACAACCGGTCCGTGTTCGATCGCAAGAACTATTTTTATCCCGACCTGCCGCAGGGCTACCAGATCAGCCAGTACAAGAGCCCGATCGTCGGCGAAGGTGAGATCGTCGTCGATCTCTCGCCGACCGAGCAGATCAGCGTCGGCATCGAGCGCCTCCATCTGGAGCAGGATGCCGGCAAGTCGATCCATGATCAGCATCCGACGATGAGCTTCGTCGATCTCAACCGCTCCGGCGTCGCGCTGATGGAGATCGTCTCGCGCCCCGACCTGCGCTCGGCCGACGAGGCCAAGGCCTTTGTCACCAAGCTGCGCACCATCCTGCGCTATCTCGGCACCTGCGATGGTGACATGGAGAAGGGCAACCTGCGCGCTGACGTCAACGTCTCGGTGCGCCGCCCCGGCGAGCCCCTCGGCACGCGCTGCGAGATCAAGAACGTCAACTCGATCCGCTTCATCGGCCAGGCGGTCGATGTCGAGGCGCGCCGCCAGGTCGGCATCCTCGAGGATGGCGGCAAGATCGACCAGGAAACGCGGCTCTATGATCCCGGCAAGGGCGAGACCCGTTCGATGCGTTCCAAGGAGGAGGCGCATGATTATCGCTATTTCCCGGACCCGGACCTGCTGCCGCTCGAATTCGACGATGCCTTCGTCGAACATCTGAAGGCAGCGCTGCCGGAACTGCCCGACGCCAAGAAGGCGCGCTTCATCGCCGAATACGGCCTGACGCCCTATGATGCCTCCGTGCTCGTCGCCGAGCGCGAGCAAGCGGATTACTTCGAGGCTGTCGCCAAGGGCCGCGACGRCAAGGCCGCCGCCAACTGGGTGATCAACGAGTTGTTCGGCCGCCTGAACAAGGAAGGCAAGGATGTGACCGCCTCGCCGGTCTCTGCCGCCCAGCTCGGCGGCCTCGTCGATCTGCTTGGCGAGAGCGTCATTTCGGGCAAGATCGCCAAGGATCTGTTCGAGATACTCTGGTCCGAAGGGGGCGATCCGCGCGAGATCGTAGAGACGCGCGGCATGAAGCAGGTGACCGACACTGGAGCGATCGAGAAGGCGGTCGACGAGATCATCGCCGGCAATCCCGACAAGGTCGAGCAGGTCAAGCTGAAGCCGACCATGCTTGGCTGGTTCGTCGGCCAGGCCATGAAGGCGTCGGGCGGAAAGGCCAATCCGCAGGCGCTGAACGAGATCCTGAAGAAGAAGCTGGGTATCGAGTGACGCCAGACAGGCTCATCATCCGCGACGCGGTTGCGGCCGATCTCCCGGCCGTCCGCTCGCTGTTGGTCGAGACCTGGCATGCGACCTATGACGGCATTTATGGCTGGCAGCGTGTCGCCGAGATCACCAATGCCTGGCATTCGCTGGAGAATCTGAGCGCCCAGCTCGGTCGCGACGGCGAAGCCTTTCTCGTTGCTCTGGTCGATGACCAGATCGTTGCGACCTCGTCCGCCCGCCGCGAGCGCGACCGGGCGGCGCTGCTGACGCGGCTCTATGTCCTGCCGACCTATCAGGGCGTCGGGATCGGCCGCACCCTGCTGCACGTCACGCTCGCCCATTTCCCCCTGGCGCCGGTTGCGCGCCTGGAAGTCGAGCTGCAGAACGAGCCCGCGATCGCATTCTACGAGCGGATGGGCTTCTTCCTGCAGCGCTCGGCCCGCTTCGACGGCCGCGATGACACGCCCAACACCTTGCTGATGGCAAAGCGCCTGTTTGCCGAGTGACGGCAGCCGGCGGAGCCCGTCAGCGTGCCGCATGGGCCGGCATGCCGAGTTCCGTTTCAGAAAGGGCTTTGCTAACACCGCGCCAACCGCGGGGCTGTCCAGCGGTCCGGAGGCCTGGCCATGAGCAAGAGCAAGATCGATCCGTCCGAGATTTCCATTCGCCAGGCCCGGCGCGACGATGTCCAGCGTGTCGCCAGCCTGATCGTGCTTGGCTCCGCGACACAGGAAGTGACGGAACAGGACGCCGCAGCTGAAGCCGCGCACCCGGACTATGAGCGGGCCTTCGACGAGGTTCTGGCGAGTCCCGACACCACACTTTTCGTCGCCGAGCGCGCCGGAGAGGTCGTCGGCACCTTCCAGGTCACGCTCATTCCGGGTTTCGCCGCACGAGGGCGCAAGCGTGCGAAGTTCGAGAGTGTCCACGTTGCGCCGGAAACGCGGGGAATGGGGATCGGCGCAGTGATGATGACCCACGGGCTCGCCTTCGCAAAGGAGAAGGGAGCGGGGCTGGTCGAGCTGACCTCGCACAAGGCTCGCACCGACGCCCATCGCTTCTATCGCAATCTTGGCTTCGACCAGAGCCACGAAGGCTTCAAGAAGCCGGTCTGAAGGCCGCAGAGCCGTCCAGGCCGATCGCGGGCGGCTTACCATGCCCGGACATGACCAACCTGCTTGCCAAGCAGGTCGGCAACCCTACCGACGGCCTGCCGGGCGGCCTACATCAGATCCCGGCTCAATCGCGACAGGAAAGCTG
>NZ_JBFTLD010000292.1:0-7881 GCF_056396265.1 Allobosea sp. 05T422_2
ATGGTCGAAGCTGCGACCCAGGGCTGTGCCTGGCGATGGTTGTGTCGGCACTCATCTCCGTCCCGGCCAGGCGCTCACGTCTGCGTGACGGTGTAACCAAATCGCCCCGCCGAGCGATCTCTCCCCAAAGCCGCCTGGGGCGGCTGCGCCGGAGAGACGAGATGCACCACGAAACGATGTCACCGGTCCGCAGCACGGGGGCGGCCGAAGACGATCTCGGCACAGGACGCGCGCTCGTCGCGAACGGCGAGAGGGACGGGAGACGCGCCATGCTCGGCAGGCGCAGCTTCATCCTGCTCGCTGGCGCGGTGCTCGCAGCATCGGGTGTCCGGGCCGATATGCCCCGCCCGGTCAACACGCTCGGCTCACCGGACGGGCTCGCGATCCGCGGCTACGATCCCGTCGCCTATTTCCACGATGGCGGCCCGAGGCTGGGCAGGCCGGAATTTTCCGTCGCCCTTCACGGCGCCACCTGGCGCTTCGCCAGCGCCGAGCACAAGGCCTTGCTCGAAGCCGATCCGGCGCGCTACCTGCCGGCCTATGGCGGCTTCTGCGCCTATGGCACCTCGCGGGGCTATCTCGTGAAGATCGAGCCGGAGGCCTGGTCCATCGTCGATGGCACGCTCTACCTCAACTACGATCGCGATGTCCGGAAGACCTGGCTCGGCGATCCCGCAGGGTTTATCGCCAAGGCCGAGCGCCATTGGCCGCAATTGAACGCGGCGCATATCCAGTAGGAGACGCGGCCGCCGCGTAGCCACAGGCCTTCACGCACCAGAAAGCAGATGGACGGGGCAGGGTTGCCGCGCCCGTCACCGACCCTGCGCGAATGCATCGAGCGCGAGGCGCATCTGCTCGTAGCATTGTGGCCCGCCATGCCCTTCGGCCTCGACGATGACCAGGCGACTGGCCGGCCAGCGCTGGTGCAGGTTCCAGGGGGTGATCGCGGGTCCGCTGACATCGCGACGGCCATGGATGAGAACGGCGGGAATATCGGCGATCTCGGCGATACGGCGCAGGATCTCCTGCCCATTCCGCAGAAACCCGTCATGGGCCCAGTAATGCGTGACGAGCGTCGCAAACGCCAGGCCGCGTTCGTCGTCGGGCGGTTGGCTCGGCGGCTCCCAGCCCGGGTCGAGCGAGATATGGGTCGCTTCCCATGTGTTCCAGGCGCGGGCTGCGAGCACGCGCTCCTGGAGGCCGCAGGTGGCCAGCCGCCTGGCATAGGCTTCGACGACGCGCTCGCCGGGGCGCCGGCCCGAATCCCGCTCGAAACGTTGCCAGGCTTCGGGAAACAGGCGCCCGACGCCTTCGGTGATCCAGTCGACCTCCTCGCGGCTGGTCGTGGTGACCGCGACCAGCACCAGTTCGGAGACCCTGCCGGGATGCGCCTGCGCATAGGCCAGCGCCAGCGTCGAGCCCCAGGAGACGCCCGAGACGAGCCAGGACGCGATACCGAGATGCGTCCTGACGGCCTCGATATCCCCGATCAGCGCCTGCGTCGTATTTCGGTGCAATTCGCCGGGAGCGTCCGAGGCGAGGGGGCGGCTTCGTCCGCAGCCGCGCTGGTCGATCCCGATGATGCAGTAGCGTTCCGGGTCGAAATGGCGGCGATAGCTGCCCGAGCGGAGCCCGCTGCCCGGGCCGCCATGCAGGTACAAGGCGGGCTTGCCGTCGGGGTTGCCCGAGATTTCCCAGTAGATTTCGGTTCCATCGCCGACGGCGAGAAGCCCGGCATCGAACGGCTCGGGCAGGGGGCGGGGTTCTGCGTTCATGCCGGTGCTGTGGGGCAGCGGGGGAAGCGCCGTCAACCGGCCGATGGACCTGCTCGTCCTGGAATGCGGCCGATCGAGCCTTCCATGGTTGCATCGGCCTTCTCGAAAATCGCAATGCACATTTCGGGGCGATGCTTTAGCGAGGACATCGCCTGAAACCGGACGGCCCTCGATGACGCTCATCATCTTCGATTGCGACGGCGTGCTTGTGAACAGCGAGGAGGTCTATCTCGCTGCCGAGCTTGAGTTCCTGGCCTCGGTCGGCGTCGTCCTCGAACGCGATGTCTATACGGACACGTTCATGGGGCTGTCCCCGCCGATGTGGCAGGCAAGGCTCCAGTCGATCATCGCGGAGCAGCGCAGCGCGCCCCTGCCATCCGATTTCTTCGTGCGGCTGGATGACCACACGACGGCACGCATAGAGGTGCATCTGGCCGCCCTTCCGGACGCCCGGCAGACCATCGATGGCATCGAGGCGCGCCGTTGCGTCGCATCGAGCACGCCGTCCGCGCGGCTGCGCTGGAAGCTGCAGCAGACCGGCCTGATCGGCCTGTTCGATCCGCATATCTTCTCCTCGGACATGGTCGCGAACGGGAAGCCCGCGCCCGACCTGTTTCTCCATGCCGCAGCCGCGATGGGCGTGCAGCCCGGTGAGTGCGTGGTTGTCGAGGACAGCGTCAACGGCGTCATGGCGGGCAAGGCCGCCGGCATGCAGGTCATCGGCTTCACCGCTGGCGCTCACTGCGCCGGCAATCATGGCGACCGTCTGGGGATGGCGGGGGCCGATCGCATCGTCGGCAGCTATGGCGATCTCGCCGCCGCATTGGACGGGTTGGGGGCATAGTGACTGCTCGGGGCCGCCCGATAGCCTTGGCCACGGCACAGGCGGTTTGTCGCGCTTTCTCCGTCGGTGGATTCCGGCCCCTGCCGAAACTAAACTGCGACAATGACCATTACGCGCCTCGACCACGTGCAACTCGCCATGCCAGCCGGCGGCGAAAGCGAGGCGCGCGCCTTCTATGCGGACATTCTCGGCATCAGCGAAGTCGCCAAGCCCGCTCATCTCGCCGGCCGGGGCGGATGCTGGTTCGAACAGGGGGCGTTGAAGGTCCATTTGGGAGTGGACGCCGATTTCAAGCCAGCCCGCAAAGCGCACCCGGCCTTCATCGTGAGCGATCTCGCAGCGCTGGTCACCACGCTGAAGGCGCGCGGCTACCACGTGGCCGAGGACCAGCCCTTGGACGGATATGACCGCATGTATGTGGACGACCCGTTCGGGAACCGCATCGAGTTGATGGAGCCGCTGTCGGCGGCGAAGCTCGGCTGAGGCTGAAAACAGCGACCCGGATGCCCTGCCTCCTGCGGTGCTCGATTGCGGCTCGGGGTCAAAATGATGCGGGGCGTGGGGATGTGTCGCTTGCGGGCGGCGCGCATCGAGGGTTCGATGCGCGGATGATGAGCGAGCAGGCCACGGCAACCGACGACAAGGCTCTGACGGAGCAGGTGGGACATGTGCTCCGCCACATCTGGGACCCGATCGGGCTCGGCGCGGAAGGGCCGGCCGATGAATATGACAGCTATGTGCCCGGCCTCATTGCGCTGGTGCGGAGCACGACGGCGTCCGAAGCCGAGATCCTGGCCCATCTCCTGCTGATCGAGAGCGAGATGATGGGGCTGGCTCCCGCGAGCGTCCCGGCGACACGGGTTGCGCGGGCGCTGCTCGGGCTACGCGATGCGTGGAGGCGAAAGCCCGATGTCCTCGTGAGCCAGGTCTTGAGCGCGGACGGGCTACATTGCCTTTGGCTGTTTCGACGTCCCGACGGCCTCTATTCCTACGAGCATGCGGCACTTCGGCACGAGGTGGACGTGAACGGCTCCTGGTCATGGTGGGCTGGCGCGGGCAAGGGGCGATCGGGACTCTTTGCCACCACAGAGGCTGCCGAGCACGATGCGCGCAGCGTGACCGACTGGATGTGCTGAGGGCGGCCATCCGCCAAGGCCGTCCAGACCGGCCGTTCCCGCTCACGCAAGCTTTGCGCAAATACCGATTGGCCTCCCGGGCGATGCGGCACTAGCCTGAGTTTCTCTGCCTGACCAAGGAGGAAACCATGGCGACCGATGGACCGGACCTTATTCGCAGACGCATTCTTCTTGGCGGCACCGCGCTTGCCGCGTCGGGCCTTGCATCCGCCCCGACGATCCAGACAGCGCAGGCCCAGCAGCCCGCGCCGGCGCCGGCCTCCGGACGCAAGCCCAATATCCTGATGATCATGGGCGACGATATCGGCTGGTTCAATCCGAGCATCTATCACCGCGGCATGAWGGGCTATCGCACGCCGAATATCGACCGCATCGGCAATGAAGGCGCGATGTTCACCGACTGGTACGGGGAACAAAGCTGCACGGCCGGGCGTGCCGCCTTCATCACCGGCCAGTCGCCGATCCGTACCGGCCTCACCAAGGTCGGCCTGCCCGGCGCCGATATCGGCCTGCAGCCGCAGGATCCGACGGTCGCCGAACTGCTGAAGCCGCTCGGCTATGTCAGCGGCCAGTTCGGAAAGAACCATCTCGGCGACAAGGACGAACACCTGCCGACCAATCACGGCTTCGACGAGTTCTTCGGCAATCTCTACCACCTCAACGCCGAGGAAGAGCCGGAGAACCCCGACTACCCCAAGGATCCGGAATTCAGGAAGCGCTTTGGACCGCGCGGCGTCATCCGCTCGTCGGCCGACGGCAAGATCGAGGATACCGGGCCGCTGACCAAGAAGCGGATGGAAACCATCGATGACGAGACGACGGCGGCGGCGATCGACTTCATCGACCGGCAGAACAAGGCCCAGAAGCCGTGGCTCTGCTACTTCAACTCGACCCGGATGCACGTCAACACGCATCTGAAGCCGGAATCCGAGGGCAAGACCGGCAAGGGCATCTATCCCGATGGCATGGTCGAGCATGACGGGCATATCGGCCAGCTCCTGAAGAAGCTCGACGATCTCGGCATCACCCAGAACACCATCGTCGTCTATACCAGCGACAACGGMGCCGAGGTGATGACCTGGCCGGATGGCGGCTCGACCCCGTTCCGCGGGGAAAAGGCGACCAATTGGGAAGGCGGCTATCGCGTGCCGACCCTCATTCGCTGGCCCGGCGTGATCAAGCCCGGCACGATCTACAACGAGGCGTTCTCGCATTACGACCTGATCCCGACCTTCTGCGCCGCGGGCGGAGAGCCGGATGTGGTCGCCAAATGCATGAAGGGGCACCAGGCCAACGGCAAGAGCTTCAAGGTGCATCTCGACGGCTACAACCTGATGCCGTTCTTCACCGGCAGCGCCAAGGATTCCCCGCGCCGCGATTTCCTTTACTGGAACGACGACGGCGAACTGGTGGCGGTGCGGGTCGCCGACTGGAAGGTCGTGTTCAAGGCGCAGGAGCACGAGGGCATCGACGTCTGGCGCAGGGAGTTCACCAATCTGCGGGCGCCAAAACTGTTCAACCTGCGGGCCGACCCCTTCGAGCGCGGCGACACCTCGATGGAATACGAGAAATGGTTCTTCGATCGTTCCTTCGTCGTGGTCCCATCGCAGGCGGTCGTCGGGAAATGGCTGGAAAGCTTCAAGGAGTTCCCGATCCGGCAGAAGCCGGCGAGCTTCAACCTCGATGACGTCATGCGCAAGCTGACGCCCAAGAACTAGCCGGCGCAGAGAGTGGCCGCCGCCGATGCTGTCCATTGGAGGGCAGTGTCAGCGGCGGTCGTCATTGCGCGGTCCGCGAGCAACCCAGCAGACAAAGGCCAGTCCGCCTGCGAGGCCAGCTAGATCATCGGGCCGGAAATCATATCCGGACCGATGATCTAACCCTTTGTGTTTGCATCGGCTTTCCCGAAAACCGCAATCCACTTTTCGGGCCGATGCTTTAGCAGCAGGAATGCAACGACGCCGGTGTGCCGTGCGGTCATTTCATTGAGCCCGACKAGCACGCTCATGCCGAGCAGGACGGCGAGGCTCGGGCGGAGCTGCACGCGCCATACAGAGCTGATGATCGATTTCAGCACGGGCATGAGCTCCGTCGCGGTGTGGTTTGGCAGGTGCTGACCTCAGCCCGGGTTCCGGCATCATGATGCAAGCGCCACAGGACTGCACTCCCTGCGGTAAGCGGTTTCACTCCGCTTCACATCTTGCGAAGTCTATGGGACGAGACGGAAGGGGGCGCGAGTGTTGAGGATAGCGGCCGCACAAACCGTTGTTTCCCCCGACATCGCCGCCAATGGCAGCGCCATCCGCGCGATGATTGCGCGTGCGGCGGGCGAGGGGGCTCGCCTGATCAATTTCTGCGAAGGGGCGCTGTCAGGCTACGCAAAGAGCCAGATCCTGAAACAGGGGGATTGGCAGGCCTTCGATTGGGCCATTCAGGAGGCCGAGCTTCGCGCTATCGCTGAACTGTGCGGGCAGCTCCGCATCGTCGCGGTCGTCGGCGGGGCCCATCGGCTCGGTCGGGGATATCCGCCGCACAACAGTCTCTACGTCTTCTCTGATACCGGCGCCCTGCTCACCCGATACGACAAGAGGTTTCTCTCGAATACCGAACTTGCTGGCTGGTACACGCCTGGAACGGAGCCGGTCATGGTCGACGTCGATGGCTACAGGTTTGGCTGTGCGATCTGCATCGAATCGCAGTTCCCCGAGATCTTCAGCGACTATGAGCGTCTCGGCGTCGATGGGGTTCTGTTCGCATCATACGGCCTTCCCTGCCGGCCTGAACTGCATCTGGATCGCTGCTGCTACCCCCGCGCAGGACGCCGCCAAAGGCCCCGCCGGCATCATTGGACCGGACGGGGCATGGGCCGCGCAATCGTCGCCATCCCCGGAGCCTGGGCTAGCTATGGCAACGCTGGACCGGAACGACCCCGCCTACGAAATTGCGCTTCAAAGGGCGCGGCCCTGGCGCGCCAGGGCAAGAGAAGGCGAGATCTATCGCGAGAAGCTGGCCGACGATCCCCGCAGCGGAAACRGAAACGGATATTGAACCGTCCATTCGCCCGACGGGAAACCATGCCCGCGGCTTGGTTCGCGACCGACGCTTCGCAGAGGGCGCGAAGCGCTCAGCTCTGCTCCAATGCAGGCAGGCACTCGGTCCGTTCGTTGGAGGTTTGAGCGGCAAGGGCGGCATAGACCACCAATCTCAGATGCCGTCCGCCATCGACGGTGAGCGACGTGTGTTCGAAGGTGACGGGGTGGCCACCGACGCGAAGCGTGCGCGTGCCGGTGCAGGGTGCGTGGACGTCCGGGCTGCGCCACCATGTCTTGAATTCCGGCGAGACATCTTCCAGTTCCGCGACCAGGGCGCGCATGTCCGCATCGCCGCGCGCGCCTGCAAAATCCCGGCGAAAGCTCGCCAGCATGGCTTGCGCCTGGTTTTCCCAATCCACAAGCGTATCGGCGAGGTGCTGATCGCAGAACAGCATCCACAGCAGGTTGCGCCGGTTTGAAGGCTGGCTGCCGAACCGGAACAGGGCTTCGGCCGCTTCGTTATAGGCCAGCACGTCCCAGCGCAGGTTGAGAATATAGGCCGCATGTGGGGCGAGGTCGCCCATCAGCCGGTTCACGAGAGACGGAACCGTGCACCATGTCTTTCCCGGCTCGGCCGGTGGGCGCTCCTGGGCGAGCAGGAAGAGATGCCGTCGCTCGGCGCCATCGAGCTTCAGCACCCTGGCGAGATTGTCGAGGAAACCGGAGGAGACGCCGATATTGCGACCCTGCTCGAGCCATGTGTACCAAGTCAGGCCCACCCCGGCGAGCGCGGCAACCTCCTCGCGCCTGAGGCCGGCCGTACGCCGACGCTTGCCGGAGGGTAAGCCGGCATCCTCGGGCGTCAGCCGCTCGCGATGCGCACGCAGGAACTCTGAAAGCTCGGGTCGGGTCCGATCGGAGGTCGCCATGGCCCCATCCGTACAAAAAGTAATAGCATAATGAGTTAAATTGTATCAGCGTCAATGCCGCTTCATGGCTGTTGCGTCGTTAATCCGAGGACGCAACATGAGTTCCGATACCGCTACGGCCCAAACCCTGCGCAGCCCGGCAGAAAGCTGCGGGGTCCGCCCGCC
>NZ_JBFTLD010000293.1:0-7816 GCF_056396265.1 Allobosea sp. 05T422_2
GCACCAGATCAGCTTCGACGCAGGATCGGGCGCGAACTCCGTCTGTACCCAGTCCGCTTCGAAGCAGCGCACCATCTCCGCGACTTCCAGCTTGTCGGTGGTGGTGACGGCATAATCACGCGTCTCGGTGAGATCCCGCGTCTCCCAGTTCAGCGACTCGACGAAGCCGATCGTATCGTCGATCACCATCGACTTCTGGTGGGTGAGAGCAAAGGCCGGGCTGCTGTCGCGCACCTCGATGCCGGCAGCGTCGAGCACCTGGCGCGTCTCCTCGTTCTCGCTCGCGCCGTCGCGGCGCGCCGGGTTGAGCATGACGCGCACCTGGACGCCGCGTTGCTTCGCTGCGAGCACAGCGCCAAGCAGGGTCGGGTCCGTGAACAGGAACATCCTGATATTGAGCACCCGCGTGGCGGCGTTGATCGGTGCGAGGATGGCATCGGGGGTGTCGTCGGGAAGGACAATCAGCTTGTGCGACATGGCCGGCACTCCTTGATTTGCGCAGGAAGGGACGGGGCGACCTCACTTGGCCGCGGTCGTTTCGAATTGGGCGCGGTTGAGTTCGGCATAGATCCCGCCGCGGGCAATCAGCTCGTCATTCGGGCCCTCTTCCGCAACGATCCCGTCTTTCAGCACGATGATCTTGTCGGCATTTCGAATCGTGCTGAGGCGATGGGCGATCATGATGACGGTGCGGCCCGCCATCAGCCGCCGCAGCCCCTCGATCACCAGGTGCTCGGACTCGGTATCGAGCGCCGCTGTCGGCTCGTCGAGGATCATGATCGGGCTGTCACGAACGACGGCCCGGGCGATGCCGATGCGCTGGCGCTGGCCGCCCGACAGCGTATCGCCGCGCTCCCCGACCATGGAATCATAGCCATGCGGCATGCGGGCGATGAACTCGTCGGCATTGGCGATCCTGGCGGCCGCCACGATCTCCTTGTCTGTCGCACCTGGCCGCCCATAGGCGATGTTCTCCCGGATCGTCCCGCGAAACAGCACCGTCTCCTGCAGCACGAAACCGATCTGGGCGCGCAGGGCGGCGAGTTTGAACGTGCTGACATCCGTGCCGTCGATCAGGACGCGCCCGCTCTTCACGTCATAGAAGCGTGGCAGCAGGCTGAGCACGGTGGATTTGCCTGAGCCCGTGGGCCCGACGATGCCAACGACCTGCCCAGGCGCGATCGAGAAGGAAACATCGCGCAGCACGAGCACATCGGCCTCGTAGCCGAACGCGAGATGCTCGAAGGTGATCGCGCCCTTGACGCGCCCCGGATCAACCGCATCGGCGCGTTCGAAGACGATCTCGTCGGCTGCGAGGATCGTCTGGATGCGTTCCAGCGCTACGGTCGTCTGCGCGATTGCCGTCGTGGCGCTGGCAAGATCCTGAACGGGTTTGAAGAATTTTGAGAGATAGGCGAGATAGACCGTCAGTGACCCGGCCGTCATGGTGCCTGCGATGATCAGCGCCGTTCCCTTCCAGAGAACGATGGCGGTGCAGAACGCGACCACGATGCTGACCACCGGCGAGAGCAGGGACTTGACCCGCCGTGCCTTCAGCGCCGCATCGACTGTCGCCTGGCTGACATCCTGCAGATGCGCKAGTTCGAGATCCTGCCGCCCGAACGCCTTGACCGCCCGGACCGAGCCCAGGCCCTGTTCGACGACCGCCAGAACTTCACTCTGCCTGACGCGCACCACGCGCGTCGCCTCTTTCACCGCCCGCTTGAAGCGCATGATGAAGACCAGGAGGAAGGGAATGACGGCGATTGCGATCAAGGTGAAGTCCCAGTCGAGCCAGAACATCAGCCCGACCATGAAGACGATCGTGAGAAGGTCGACGACGATACTCAACGTCGACGACGAGGCGAAGCTCTGCAGGGTCGAGACATCGGAGGTGATGGTGGAGATCAGGGTGCCGATCTTGGCATTCTGATAGTATCGCAGCGACAGACGGTGCAGGTGCTCATAGATGCGGATGCGTAGATCATTGGCAATCCACTGGCCAATGCTCGTGGTGTAGTAATTGTCCAGGTAGGTCGCTATCCCGCCGATGATGGCGATGAGCAGAGTGGCAACGCCCGCAAAGAGCGCGACACCGGTCGTGTTGCGGCTGAAACCGTACTGATGCAGCCATGCTAGCCATTCAGGCAAGTGATGGTTGCCGAGCGCATCGTCCAGGACCAGCTTCAGCGGCCAGGGCGCGGCGAGGCTGGCGGCAATTTCGACCAGCATTGCGCCAAAGGCGATGAGCAGCCAGCCACGATAGGGGCGGAGCAGGTCTAGAACCAGGCGTGTCATTCGCCAACTCCTGCACGGGGTCAGTCTCGGCTCGGCACACTCACAGCATCATTTTTTCCAGTTGATCCGAGTGCAATCACGAGCGCGTCGAATAGGTTCGCATTCCGCAACGGCTTCGAAAGAACGGCGACGATGTCCGAGGGGTGAGACGGCTCGCGCATCCCGTCACCATGGGCCGTAATGATGATGGTCGGAATATGGACGCCAGCCTTGACCAATTGATGGTGCAGCTCGAGGCCGGTCATCCCAGGCATTTGCAAGTCAAGGATCAGGCAGGCAGGCGTCCCCGTGGGCAAGACCTCCAGAAATTCGCGGGCCGAGCTGAAGATCTTCGTCTCATAGGCGCGAACCCTCAGCGTCCGACTCAGGGACTTCAGCACGGACGGATCGTCGTCCACGATAGCGATCCAGGAAGAATCCTGCCCCATGGGGCGGAACGTGAGGCGGTTTTTTCCCGTTGTCGACCTGACCGTTGGGCCAGTACGCATCGCGGGGYGACTACGCGGAAATGCCGGCCCTCTCTGTCAGGCGCACCAGATCGGCGACCATACGAACGCCGAGCTTCTTCATGATCGACCCACGGTGGAATTTGATCGTCTTTTCGACGGTGCCGAGCTGGTATGCGATCTGCTTGTTCAGCTTTCCAGCAACCACATGTGTCAGAACCTCACGCTCGCGGGGCGTCAAGGTTGCAATTCTGCTCTCGACCGAGTTCAGCTCGGCTTGCGCTTGCCGGGCGCGAGAATCTGCTTCCCTCGCGCGTTCTATGGCGGCCACCAGATCCTGGGCGCTGACCGRCTTGGTCAGGAAATCGACGGCGCCCGCCTTCATGGCACGCACTGTGGTCGGAATGTCGCCCTTGCCGGTGAGAAAGATGACCGGCCGACTCATCGCCGTGGCTGTCAGTGCCTGCTGAAGTTCAAGGCCATCGAGGCCCGGCATGCAGACGTCAACGACGGCGCAGCCTGGAATGGAAGCGTCATGTTCCGCGAGAAACTCCTGCGAGGATGTGAAAGCCGCAATCGTGTATCGCCTTACGCCAAGGAGGCGGGACAAGGCCTTGATCACTGATGTGTCGTCATCAACGAGGAAGACTGTAAACATCGGGCGCTCACTC
This sequence comes from Allobosea sp. 05T422_2, assembly GCF_056396265.1. Classification (NCBI taxonomy): domain Bacteria; kingdom Pseudomonadati; phylum Pseudomonadota; class Alphaproteobacteria; order Hyphomicrobiales; family Alloboseaceae; genus Allobosea; species Allobosea sp. 05T422_2. Next base: position 3,416 of record NZ_JBFTLD010000293.1, read on the forward strand.
GGCTGAGATCGGCGATTTGGCTGGCAGCAAGAGGCTCGCGACCGCTCCGCCGGCCTCGTCGTTCGCAAGTTCGACCTCGCCACCATAGGCCTCGACGACGGTCGAGCAAATCGCCAGTCCAAGGCCAAGTCCGTTTGGCTTGGTCGTGTAAAAGGGCTCGAACACGTGGCTCGCGGCTTCCGGCTGAATCCCGGGTCCGCAATCCTTGACGCGGACTTCGATCATCCTCGTCGGCGTACACAAAGTCGAAACGGCGATGTTTCGTTCGGGCGTGGGGGTGGAAGCCATCGCGTCCATGGCGTTGACCAGGAGGTTGAGCAGGACCTGCTGTAGCTGGACGGGGTCCGCGACCGTCCCGGGCAATCCACCCGCCAGTTCGAGGTTTACGCTGATCCTGCGACTGACGAGTTCATTATGGAGCAGCGCCAGCGTCGACGTGACGAGCTCATTCACATCGACGGGGACAGCCGTGGTCTCCCCCTTCTTGAGCAGGTTACGCAAGCGCTGGATGACATTGCTGGCCCGGCGATTATCGTCGACGATATCCTGCAACACATCGCGGAGCTCAGCCAGGTCTGGCGAAGCGGCGGCAAGCAAATCGAGCCCCGTTTCCGCATTGGACTGGATTGCGGTGAGCGGCTGATTGATCTCATGGGCGATCGCGCCCGACAGTTCGCCCAGTACCGAAACCCGCATCAGGTGCGCCACCTCCTGGCGCTGCAAGGCCGTTTCGATCTCGGCCATCTTCTGGTCGGTGACGTCGATGAAGATTCCGCTGAGCTGCTTCGGATCGACCCCGGGGGCGGGATGAAACCGCGCGCGAATCCGTATCCAGCGCGGCTCGCCATCCCGCATGACGCGAACGTCTGCGACGGCCGACTGGTCGCTGTTGGCCGCCTTCGTGAGCGAGTTCATCGCTCCTGCGCGATCTTCGGGATTGATTGCGGCAAGGAGCGCATCGCGGGAGAGGGGAGTATCCTCCCCAAGACCGAACAGGGCCCGCGCGTGCTCTGTCGCCCAGAGCGCGTTGGTCTCGCKGTTGAATTGCCAGAGGGCCAGGTTCACGGATGCCGCTGTGAAGGTCATCCGCTCTTCGCTCTCCTTGAGCAGAGATTCGGCACGCTGCCTTCTGCGCATCTGAAGCAGCAGCGCGCCGGCAACGGCCATCTGCAGGGCAGAGGTGCCGAGGGCCGCAAGCACCAGATTGTGATGCTGGTCCCAGATCGTCGGCTGTTTGAACAGGACCACGGCATCGGCCGGAAGATTGCCTTCCCGCAGATTCCAACGCTGCATCGCCCTGGCATCGACGCGGTAGCTCTGTCCGGGATTTGTTCGTGGCGGGAGCGCGGCCGGGTCAGCGCCTGCAATGATTTCAAGTGCGAGGTCGGCTGCGGCTATGCCGACAGACTCGAACGTCTCGATGAAGCCGCCAACCGTGCCATTGCCCAGATAGGTATCGTAAGGTGAATAGACGGGAGCGGGGGAAAGCGCGACCAGCGCACTCGCGACTTCGGCCGGAACAAAACTCTTGCCCGTGCCGTCCGCGAACACCGTCAGGACGATAACGATTGCGTCTGCGGGAACACGTCCCAACTCTGCAACGAGAGTGTCATAAGGCAGGCCGAAAAGGTACGTGGCTTCTAACTCGGCGTGAACCTGCATCGTCGCCTGCGCTTGGGTTTGCCAACGGCGATCCACTTCGGCGCTCCCGGCAATCATCACGACGCGCCCTGAATTGGGCTGCAGCGCCTTCGCCAATGCGAGCGTCTTTTCCAGATTGAACTCCGTGATGATCCCGGTGACGTCGGGAGGCGGTCGTGAGATGGCATAGGTTGCCGACGAGATGCTCGTAAACACGACGGGTACGGTGGGGGCGATCGTGGCGCGATGCTTGATGATGAAGGGCAGTGCCAGGCTCCCCAGGGTGACGATGACGTCCGGGGGGGAGCGCGCGTACTTGTCACGCAGGAACGACGCCATCCGATCCTCATGCGCGGGGTCGGAGCTGCGCGCGAGGTCAAGGAACTCGGCATCGATCTCGATCTTGTGAGGAGCGCGTTCCGAGAACCGAATTCGCGCGGCCTCGCTGATGGCCGCCGTGGCCGGAAATGTATAGTTGAACGCATGCAGAAAGAGGATGCGCGCTGGTTTCCGCTGGGACCGCGCAGCCGGAGCCAGCCAAGGGAAGGCGAGCACCAGAAGGAGCAGGCCCAACGCTCCAACACCTCGGGTGGTCTTTGCTGCAAGTTGTAATCGAACTTCCATCTTTACTACCGCAGCGGCACGTGGAAGGTCTCGAAGTTCTGGGAGGCCGCATTATTCAGCGTCACCTCTACCCTGTCGAGATGCATTTTTGCCGGGGCCGAAGCTCTTGGGCGCCCAGTCTTTTTCGGCATAGGCATGGTGTCAGCGGTTGAACCTTGACCGCKGGGCCTCGGGAAATCCCGGAGGCCGGAGAGCCTCGATACTGGGCCATGGTCCAGTAGAGCGACCCCCGATTTATCGGTACAGCCTACCTGAGAGCCGAGCACTCAGAGAGTGTTTCATGCGAAGTCTTGAAATCACGGAACGACCGTCCGCTGCCCCCAGCGATCCACTGAAACGAGCGTTGAGTGCGGCAACTGCGCCTCCGCGAGATATGCTCGTCATACTCGGCGGCACGTTCCGCATGGGGGCGGATCGCCATTACCCTGAAGAGGCTCCGGTTCACCAGGTTACCGTTGACGCCTTCTGGATGGACCGTACGCCCATCACGAACCGCCAGTTCCGTGACTTCGTTCGCGCCACCGGACACGTCACGTTCGCGGAGCGGTGTCCGGATCCAAAGGACTACCCGGCGGCCCGGCCAGAGATGCTCTATGCTGGTTCTCTCGTCTTCTCGCCCCCCGACCATCCCGCTGACCTGCGCTTCTGGGGCGAGTGGTGGACTTACTTGAAGGGCGCTGACTGGCGGCATCCCTACGGCCCGAGGAGCAGCATTCACGGGCTCGACAACCATCCCGTGGTGCACGTGGCATTCTCCGATGCGCTGGCCTATGCGCACTGGGCCGGGATCGACCTGCCGACCGAGGCTGAATGGGAATTCGCGGCCCGCGGCGGCCTCGACGGCGCGGAGTTCGCCTGGGGCGCCGAGTTCACGCCCGGCGGCCAGCACATGGCCAATACCTGGCAGGGCGACTTCCCGCGACAGAACCTCGCGCAGGACGGGTTTACGCGCACCTCGCCGGTTACCGCCTTCCCCCCCAATGGCTACGGCCTCTACGACATGATCGGCAATGTCTGGGAATGGACGAGCGATTTCTACGTGGCGAGGCACGCCGCCGATGCGCCAAAAGCCTGCTGCATCCCGGAAAACCCGCGCGGCGGGCGCGAGGATCAGAGCTACGACCCATGCCATCCGGAACTCAGGATCCCGCGCAGGGTCCTGAAGGGTGGCTCACACCTGTGTGCGCCCAATTACTGCCGCCGCTACCGGCCGGCGGCACGCCACCCCCAACTCGTCGACACCTCGGCAAGCCATATCGGCTTCCGCTGCGTCCGGCGCGGAGTCTCGAAGATCTAAAAGAGGAGGATATGCCGTGAAGCATGACATTCTCGCCGGAACTACGAGCACTGCCCCCGCTGACAGCCGAACGAGGCTCAGCCGTATTCTTGCCAGCGCCTGCGACACCACGCGAACGGCTCTCCTGGGAGCTACCGCGCTCATCTGTGCAAGCGCCTTGACGCCGGCCGTCGCACAGGCCCCGGCACAGGCGCCGGCCCCTGCTCAGGCGCAATCCCGACCGAACATCCTGTTCATCATGGGCGACGACATCGGCATCATGCAGCCGAGCATCTACCACCGCGGCCTGATGGTTGGGGAGACGCCCCATATCGACCGGATCGGACAGGAAGGCGCGCTCTTCACGCACTACTACGCCGAGCAGAGCTGCACGGCTGGCCGCAATGCCTTCTTCACAGGCATGCATCCGCTGCGCACCGGCATGATCCCGCCCCAGTTGCCGGGCAGCCCGTCCTATCTGCGGCCGGGTACCCCGGCGCTGGCGAAATTCCTGATCGATCTCGGCTACAACACCGGMGAGTTCGGCAAGAACCATCTCGGCGATCACACCGACGCGCTGCCGACCGCGCATGGCTTCCAGGAATTCTGGGGCTATCTCTATCACCTCGATGCGATGCAGGGTGTGAGCTTCCCCGACATCAACAGGACCCCGACACAGCAGACGGTCGCTCCGCCATGCCTGAACACGCCGATCCCGGGCCTTCCCGCGGTTCCCGGCGCGGTGGATCCAAGAACAACCGTTTGCCTGACGCCGCCACGTCCCGTGATTTCCTGCACATCCTCCAATGGCACCGCGGCCAATCAGACCTGCCGGGACGAAGGTCCGCTGACCCTGGAAC
>NZ_JBFTLD010000294.1:0-7813 GCF_056396265.1 Allobosea sp. 05T422_2
GGCCGAGCACGGCATAGGTGCCCTCGTCGATGGCGCGCTGCACCGCGGCGCGGGTGTTCCCCGGGTTGGTCTGCGTGTCGTAATGGACGATCTCGATCTGCTTGCCGAGGATGCCGCCCTTGGCATTGATGTCGGCGACGGCGAGATCGATGCCGTTCTTCCAGTTGGTGCCGGCGGTCGCGCCCGCACCCGAGAGCTCGACGACGTCGACGAGCTTGACCTTGTCCTGCGCCAGCGCCGGCGTCGCGAGCCCTGCGCCGAGGGCCGCGGCGATGATCCATTTGAATGTCATGATGTTTCCTCCAGTTGTCCGGTTTCTTGTCTCCGCCCGGTCTCGCCGGGGCGTCGCTCAGGCAGCGCGATCGATCGTCGCGCGCGCCGCCATGACCCTGTCGAAGGCCTCGGCCTTCGCGTTATCCGAAGGCTCTGCGCCGATGATCTCGATCAGGTGGCACCGCGCTTCGAAACGGGCGGCCCGTGCGGCCGCCGCGTGCATCGCCAGTGACACAGAATGCGCGATCGGCGAGCCGAGCAGCACACGCGTGGTCCTGTTGGCGACGGCGATTGCCGGCATGTCCGATCCCTCTTGGCTCGCCCGTCATGGTCGCAGGCGTTGCCATACGTCAGATAAACCGATTTAGGCTAGTAACGCGATAACCAATTCAATCGCATTACCTAACCTGATGTTATCTTTTCCACCGCCTTGACTGGGGCGCGCAGGCGGGATGAGACCACCGCGTTCATCTCCTCGCGCAGCAGGGTGACGAAGGTTTCGGCATAGAGCGAGGGCGCCTTGTCGTTCTTGATCGCAACATAGGTCTGGAAGCGGGTCGGCTCCTCGATCGGGATCGCGGTGATGCCCTGCATCGAGCCATGCGCGACGGTGAACTGGTCGATGATGGCGATGCCGAGCCCGGCCCGCACGAGCGAGCAGACCGTGGTGCCGAAGCGGGCCTTGATCCGCATGTCATAGGCCAGGCCCTGCCGGCTGAAGATCTCGCTCATGACCCGGCCATAGGGATCGTTGGGATCGATGCCGATCAGTTCGTGCTGCACGATCTCGCGCGCCGACAGGCAGGCGCGGCCGGCAAGCTCATGGCTGTCGGGGACGATGCAGAGCAGTTCGCCCACCGCCAGGGGGACGAAATCGATACCGGGATGGTCGAGCTTGTAGCTCATCGCCGCGATCTCGCCCTTGCCGAGCAGGAGATAGTCGAGCGCCTCCTCGATCTTCAGGATGTTGATGTCGATGCGCAGGTCCGGATGCTTGCGCCGCAGCCGCTCGATCGCACGAGGCACCATGACATGGCAGATGCTCGGCACGGAGCCGAGCTTGAGCTCGATCTCGCCGCCGCGCTCGATGCGGGCGAGCGTGTAATGCAGGTCGTCGACCTTCTTGTAGACCCCGTTGATCTGCTCGAAGATGTCGTTGGCCTCAGGGGTTGGAATGTAGCGCCCATGCCGGCGCTCGAACAGTTTCAGCCGCAGCGTACGCTCGGTATGCTTCATCAGGCGGCTGATGCCCGGCGCCGAGACGCTGAGCAGCTTGGCCGCCCCGGCAATCGTGCCGGTGATCATGATGGCGCGGATCACCTCGATCTGGCGGAGGGTCAGCATGACCGGCGTATCCTTCCCCATCCAGTTTTGCGACAAGCGGAGGCGAGGGCCGGATGACTGTCAAGCGGGCCGGACGGGAGCAGATCGTGGAAGTCGAGATCAGGCGGGTAACCGCGGCGGACATGGCCCTGTTCGACCGCGTCGACGAGGATGTCTTCGACGAGCCGGTCGATCCGGCAAGGCTCAGCGCTTATCTCGCCTCGCCGGGCCATCTCATGCTTGTCGGGCTTCGCCAGGACGTGGTGGTGGCGCAGGTCGCTGCCGTGATCCATCGCCATCCCGACAAGAAGACGGAACTCTATATCGATGAGGTCGCCGTTGCCCCCGCGCTGCAGCGCCAGGGGTTGGCGCGGCGGATGCTTGACGACATGTTCGCCTGGGGCCGCGAACTCGGTTGCGAGGAGGTCTGGGTCGGAACCGAGCTGGACAACGAGCCGGCGCGCGCGCTTTACGAACGGCCGTTCGGATCGGGCGGCGTCTTCGTCATGTATGCCTGCGTGCTCTAGGCTTGGGGCCTGTCACTCGCGCTATCGCTCTGGCACCGCAATCGGGCTTTCGGTGCCTCGCCAGGGACGACGATGGCTGACGACGAGACCGCGATGCAACTCGGCGAGGACGAACTGCGCGCGATCGCGCTCTATGCCGCAAGCTGTGCCAGGCAGGCGCTGCCGCTTTTCGAATCCAGATACCCTGCCGATCATCGTCCGCGAGACGCGATCGAGGGTGCGGAGGCGTTCGGGCATGGAGGCAGGCGGACCGCTCTGTTACGCTCGCAGGCCTGGGCGGCGCATGCCGCCGCTCGCGAGGCGCAGGATCCTGCCGCCACTGATGCCGCCCGAGCCGCCAGTCTCGCGGCCGCGGCCGCGTATCTGCACCCCAAGGCCACTCCGCACCAGGTCAGGCACATCCTCGGCGCAGCGGCTCATCAGGCACAGGCCCTGGAAATCGCAGCGGGAGATGACGAGACCGTCGGCGAAGAGCAGCTTCGCTGGGCTCTGAAACACGCGCCTCCGGCCGTTCGCGACGTCTTGCGGCGCATGCCCAACGTGCCTGCCGGTCGAAGCCGCATGGGAGATTTCCTCCGTGAGCTCGACACCGGCCTTCGGGGCTAGTGGCCGGCTCTTCTGCGAATTCGCGCAAGGGTCGCACCCCGGTCTTCAGGGGTCGGAACCCGGGCCGGGGCGCTCGAGACGACGCCGTGCCGGGGAGCGCGCTTCAGTCTGCGCCCGGCAGTTTTCGGGTCAGTTCGGCCTGGGTTTGCAGGAGCGGCAAGGTCTTGCTGGCAAAACCCTTCAGTTCGGTATCCGTGCCAGCCTGGGCGTAGCCGGAAAACAGCGCCATCGCCTCGTCCTGGGCTTGCTTCTGCGCGCCGACATAGGCGCGGTCGAACTCAGGCMCCTGCTTGTCGCCGAGCTCGCGCAGGATGTCCTGATGCGCCTGGTCGGGCCGTTCCGGCAGGGCGATGCCAGAGCGCTTCGCCACGATCTGGCGCAAGCCGGTGCCTGCGATCGTGCGGTCGTTCACGGCCTGATGCGCAAAGGCCTTGATCTCGGGCGAGGAACTCTTCTGCAAGGCGAGCGTGCCGAGCTCGACGGCCATCATGTTCGAGACTGCGGCTCGTCTGACGAATTCATCGGCCTGGAGCGCTTCCTGTGCAGGAGCACGGGAAACGCAAAACGCCAGTGCCACCAGGGCAAGCAGGACTGCTCTCATCAATTCCTCGCAGCTGTGCGGCCCCCCAATGAGGGATAACCTGCAATCCGCGCCGAGGTTCCGGATATCGGGGTTAGAGGACGTCGCTGACACGCAGCCGTGTCGAGTCCATGTGCCGGCCGATGACGTCCGCCAGTGCGTCCGCGTCGCGCTTCTTCAGCGCGACGATCATCTCCTCATGCTCCGCCACGGCCCCGGCCCATTTCACCGGGCCCTCATTGCCGATGAAGCGCAGCCGTTTGATCCGCGCCTGCAGGGTCTCGTGCATCTCCATCAGCACGGCATTGCCGGAAGCGGCCACGATGGCGCTGTGGATCGCCTGGTTGAGCTTGAAATATTCGAGCCGGTTCTTGGTCTCATATAGCTCCAGCATCTGCCTGTGCAGTGCGTGGATCGCCTCGATCGTCTCGTCGCTGGCCAGCTGACAGGCCATCCGGCCTCCGAGTTGCTCGAGCGTCTTCAGCACCTGCAGGATCTGGGCGAGATCCTTGTCGGTGAAGCGGCGCACGATCGCGCCCTTGGCGGGCAGGATCTCGACCAGACCTTCGCTTGCCAGCGTCTTGATCGCCTCGCGCAKTGGAGTGCGCGAGACGCCGAGCTGGGCGCCGACCTGCCCTTCGTTGATCCGCTGGCCAGGCGCGAGCCGGCCTTCGATGATCATGTCGCGCAGGCGCTCCAGGACCTCGTCATGCAAGGTGCGCCGGGTGATGCGCGGATAGATATCCGGCGCGGCCCGGGTGATGTCGGCTTCGTTTGTCATCGCCGTCCCTCGTTTTCATCGTTACGGCATGGGGTCGTCAGCCTGTCAACGCGCCGCAGCTGCGCGCTCCACCGGGCTTTCGGCGAAGATCTCGTCCTGCCTGCGCCGGGTCTGGAGGAGGGCCGAGCCCTGATCGATCTCGACATCGCCGAGTTTGATCGCGGCTCCGGCCGCCACGGGGCGAACCAGCTTGCGGTTGGCAACCAGGTAGAACGGGGCAGGGCGGTCATCGGCGAGCGCCGCGGCCGGACGCATTTCGGCGCCGACGCTGTCGATGCTGTGGTGATGGCCGCCCATGGTGAGCACGGTGCCGGCCGGCAGGTCCCGCTCCGCAACGGCAACCAGGTCCCAGCGCGGACGATAATCCTCGCCATAGCCGGACCGGCCGAGCCCGGCCGCATCGAGAATGCTGGTCGCGGCCTCGATGCCGAGCAGGTGTCGCGGCAGGTAAAGCATCGCGGTCTTGGCAGTGCGGCTGACCACATGGCCCTTGCCGGCAAGCATGTCCCAGGTGGCATCGTCCTCGCAGCGCACGACGATGAAGACGCCGCCGGCGAAGCTCGCTTCCTCCGCCAGACGGAGATGATGGAAGACATCGACGCGGCGTGTGCCGGCGCTCAGGCCACCCTGGCGGCGTTCGGCGAAGAGGTCGGCGATTTCGGGAATGCGGGCCGGCGGGGCATGGAAGCCGGGCGTATCGGGGCCAAGCCCGGTCGCATTGGCGACAAGCGTCATTTCGCAGAGATCAGGAACGGCCCTGAGCGGGAAGGCGCTGCCCAGGATGCGGGCACGCTCGGCGGCATTGCGGACGGTCGAACGCGAACCGGGCAGCCAATGCTCGCGCAACTTAGGGAGCGAATGCGTCACCCCGTTGCAGGTCACCGCACCGGTCGCGGCATCGAGAACGAAATCATATTCGCTCGACTTGCCGGCGGCGATGATCTCCAGCCCGAGCACCTCGGCCCAGGTGACGAGGGCAATCAGCAGGCTCGGCTGGTCGCCGTCCACCGGCGTGACGACGACGCCCTTGTCCTGCGCCATGCGGGCGAGACCGGGGCCGACGACGCTGTCTGCTTCCTTGGAAACGAGCGCGACATGGCGCCCGGCCTCGATCGCCGCCAGGCTGTGGCGGGTTGCGGCTTCCGGGCTGCCGGTCGCCTCGATCAGCAGGTGGAAGGGCAGGTCGATGACGGTCTCCAGACGCCCGGCGGCAATATGGCGACCGGCCTCCCAGGCCGCCTTGGCTTCCGCCGGTGTTTCGCAGGCGACGATTTCGGAGGCGGGGATGCCGGCGGCCGCCATGGCACGGGCTGCGCCCTCAGGTGTCATGTCCACCGCGATGCGCGCATTGACCAGCCTGATCCGCCTTGCCTGGCCCAGGAAGCTCTGGCCGAAGCCGCCGCTGCCGACCAGACAGGTCTCGATCGGGGTCTTGATGCCGCTGTAGAGCGAATGAAAGTTCATGGGCAGATCCTCCGGGCGCCGCGTCGCGACTCTGAACCGGCCGCCACTTTGCGCTCAGCCTATAGCAAGATGGATATGCTGCATACAGCATACTTGTAGCGTTTAGAGGGCTATGCTAGGTCGATGGCCAAGTCTGGCCCTGATCACATCCGGCCATGTGGGAGAATGAGAGCGATGGACATGCGCGCAAACGGATCACTGCCGACGATAGCCGTCGCGATGGGGGATCCGTCCGGCATCAGCCCCGAATTGCTGGCGCGCATCCTGCTCGAGCCCGATCTGCGCTCGTCTGCCCGCTATGTCGTCTTCGGCGACAAGCGCCTGCTCGATCTCGGCGCTGCGGACGCCAAGGTCGATCCGGACGTGCTGGTCATTCGCGAGGGCGAAGAGATTCCGGCAYAGTCGGCGAAGCCGGTCTTCATCGATCTCGCCAATCACGATCCGGCCGCCCTCGAGCGTGGCAAGGCGACGCTCGCCGGCGGCCAGGCGGCGACCGATAATTTCCGTCGGGCGCTCCGCTTCGCTGGGGAAGGCAAGGCCGATGCCGTGTTCTTCACGCCCTTCAACAAGGCTGCGATGCGCTTCGCCTATCCGGGCTATGACGACGAGATCCGCTTCGTGCGCGATGCCATCGGCTATGAGGGCGATGCCAGCGAGTTCAACATTCTCGACGGGCTGTGGAACGCCCGTGTCACCTCGCATATCCCGCTGTCCGAGGTCGCGGCTGCGATCAGCCAGGAGCGCATCCTCAAGGCGCTGACGCTGGCCGACGGCAATCTGCGCGCTGCCGGCTTCAACCCGCCGCGCATTGCCGTGGCCGGCATCAATCCGCATGCCGGCGATGGCGGCAATTTCGGCCGTGACGAGATCGAGACGATCGAGCCTGCCGTGAAGCAGGCCAAGGCCCGGGGCTTCACCGTCGAGGGGCCTTTCCCCTCCGACACCGTCTTCCTGCGCGCCAGGAACGGTGATTTCGATGCCGTGCTGACGATGTATCACGACCAGGGCCAGATCGCGATGAAGCTGATCGGCTTCGACCGTGGCGTCACGCTGATCGGCGGCTTCCCGTTCCCGATCTGCACGCCGGCGCACGGCACCGCCTATGAGATCGCAGGCAAGGGCATCGCCAATCTCGGCGCGACCCGTGCGGCGCTCAGCCTCGCCATCAAGATGGCGAATGAAGGAAGGGCCGCACGCAAGGCGGCTTGAGTTCACCGCGGCCGGGCAGCCGTTTCATGAGCCGCCCGGCATCTAATCACGAAGGGAGAAACGAATGAAAAAGACGAGCATTGCGGTTGGTATTGCGGTCGCGTTCAGCCTGGCCGGTGCAACCGCCGCGCAGGCCTGGCAGCCCACCAAGCCGGTGGAATTCGTGGTCACCTCGGGCGCCGGCGGCGGCACCGACAATTTTGCCCGCGTCATCCAGTCGATCATCACCAAGCACAAGCTCTTCGACCAGCCGATCGTGGTGGTGAACAAGGGTGGCGGCAGCGGCGCTGAAGGCTACATCCATGGCCGCGCCGGCAAGGGCGACCCCCATCGCGTCATCTTCGGCACCAATAACGCCTATCTGCTGCCTTACGTCGCCAAGCTCGGCTACAAGCTCTCGGATCTGACGCCGGTCTCGGCGCTGGCGCTGGACGAGTTCATCCTCTGGGTCAACGGCCAGGCTCCCTATGCCGATGCCAAGAGCTATATCGATGCGGTCAAGGCCAAGCCCGGCTCGCTCAAGATGGGCGGCAGCCAGTCGAAGGACACCGACCAGACGCTGACCTCGATGATCCAGGAAGCCGCTGGCGTGAAGTGGATCTACGTGCCGTTCCAGGGCGGCAGCGCAGCCGCCGTGCAGCTCGCCGGTGGTCACATCGACTCCAACGTCAACAACCCCAACGAGAATATCGGCCAGTGGAAGGCCGGCCAGGTGAAGCCGCTCTGCGTGTTCAGCCCGGTGCGTCTCGCCAAGGGCGAGGCGGTCTTCGAKGGCAAGGGCTGGGGCGATATCCCGACCTGCAAGGAGGCTGGCCTCCCGCTCGAGACATTCCAGATGCCGCGCACCGTCTGGCTGCCGGCCGAAGTTCCCGCCGATGCGGTCGCTTACTACGCCGACATCATGGAAAAGGTCAGCAAGACGCCGGAGTGGCAGGAATTCATCACCCGCACCTCGCAGACCGGCCGCTTCATGAAGGGCAAGGAATTCGCCGATTTCGTCGCCAAGGACGAAGCCGCGAACAAGAAGACCTTCGAAGCCGAAGGCTGGGT
>NZ_JBFTLD010000295.1:0-7762 GCF_056396265.1 Allobosea sp. 05T422_2
GCATAGTGCAGCGCCATGCCGATGCGGCCGGGCCAGGAGAGCAAGGCCTCGTTCAGGCTGGGCCGCCTGGACCGGTAGACATGGTCGTAGCAGAGATGGTCCTGGAGATGGGCGCCGACCGCCGGCAGGGCGTGCAAGGGCGTGATGCCATGCTGCGCCAGAAGCGCGGGCGCGCCGATGCCGGAGAGCTGCAGGAGCTGGGGCGAATTGATTGCGCCCGCCGCGACGATGATCTCGCCGGCGGTGCGGAAGCTGACGGGCGCGCCGTCGCGTTGCCCTTCGACGCCGACGGCGCGGCGCCCCTCGAACAGGATGCGCGAGGCGAGCACGCCCGTCTCGACCTTGACGCGCCCGGTCTTGCGGGCCGGATGCAGATAGGCGCGTGCCGCCGATTCACGCAGGCCGCCGCGCGTCGTGATCTGGTAGATGCCGGCGCCCTCGCAGCTTTCGCCGTTGAGATCGGGGTTGAAGGGCAGGCCGGCCTCTTGCGCCGCCTTGACGAAGATCGGGGTCAGCGGGTGGACGACCGAGGCGATGTCCTCGACATGCACGGGGCCGCCCGCGCCATGCCACTCTGACGCGCCGAGCGCATGGTCCTCCATGCGGCGATAGGCGGCGAGCACCTCGCGCCAGCCCCAGCCGGGATTGCCCATCGCCTCCCAGCCGTCGAAATCCTCGCGCTGGCCGCGCATATAGACCATCGCATTGATCGCGCTCGACCCCCCGACGACCTTGCCGCGCGGCTGGTAGATCTGGCGGCCGGCGAGGGCGGGCTGGCTTTCCGTCCGGTACATCCAGTTCAGGCGCGGGTGGTAGAAGGTTTTGCCGTAGCCGATCGGCAGATGCAGCCAGGGGCTCAGGTCGCGCGGCCCGGCTTCCAGCACGAGGATGCGGCCGCGCCCGGCCAATGCGAGGCGCCCGGCCAGCGCGCAACCGGCCGAGCCCGCGCCGATGACGATGACATCCCATTCCTCCAAGATGGACTCCCTGCCGCTTCCGGCGCTGCCTGAACATCAGGCTCGCGATGTGTTTGCATCGGCTTTCCCCGAAAACCGCGATCCACGTTTCGGGCCGATGTCTTAGGTTGGATTGGGCTTGTCGCTAAGGACCATTCTGTTCGAAGCGCCAGTCCAATCGGTGGGGATCAGGCCGGCGATCAGGCCCAGGATCAGGTCGAATTGAGATCGTCGATCGCCTGGCGCAGGCCAAGCACGCCGGCCTGGATCTGCGCCGGCGTGAAGCCGCTGAAGCCGAGCACGAGCCCGTCGCGCACCACCGGCTCCAGGCTGAAGCGGCTGATCGGCGCCACCGTGATGCCGCGCCGGGCGGCGGTCTGCGTCACCGCAACGGCATCGAGCCCCTCGCGCAGGAAGCCGATCGTGTGCATGCCGGTATGGGTGGGCACGACGGTGAGAGCGCCCGCCAGATGCGCATCCGCCGCGGCGATCAGCGCCTGGTGGCGCTCCTGGTAGAGCTTGCGCATGCGCCGGACATGGGTGGCGAAATGGCCCTCGACGATGAAGTCGGCGACGATGCCCTGCAGCGCCGTCGGCACGCCCGGCGAATAGGCGTCGAGGCAGATGCCGATCTGCTCGGCGAGCTGCGGCGGGGCGACGAGGAAGCCGAGGCGCAGCGAGGGGAACAGCGTCTTCGAGAAGGTGCCGACATAGATCACGCGACCGGTCAGGTCGATGCTGGTCAGCGTCGCCATCGGCGCGCCCTGGAAGCAGAACTCGCCGTCCCAGTCATCCTCGATGATCCAGGCGGAACTCGCCTGCGCCGCCTCCAGCAGGGCCAGCCGCCGTTCCAGGCTCATCTTGGCGCCGAGCGGCTGCTGGTGCGAGGGTGTGACGAAGGCGAGCTTGAAATCCGGCGCGCGGCGCAGGCCTGCCTCGACGATCAGGCCGGCCTCGTCGACCGGCACCGGCACGATATCGGCACCCGACAGGATCAGGCTGTTGCGGGCGCCGATCGCGCCCGGATTCTCGAACCAGACCTTGTCGCCGGGATTGATCAGCGTCGCGGCGAGCAGCTGGAAGGCCTGCTGGGCGCCGGCGACGATGAAGATCTGCTGCCATTCGCAGGCAATGCCGCGGTTGAGCCGCAGATGCGCGGCGATCGCCTGGCGCAGCACCGCCTCGCCATGGGGATCGGGATAGCCCAAAACCTGCTGGCGGGCCTTGCGCCAGTGCCGGCCGGAAAGCTTGGCCCATTGCGCCATCGGGAAGGCGTCAAAAGCCGGCATCGCCGTAGTGAAGGCGCGCGGCTGGTGCGGCAGGCGCGTGCCGAACAGTTTTGAGGCGGAATCCATCGCCTGCGCCAGCCGGAGTTTTGCGGTCGGCACGGCTACCGCCGCGGTCACTGGGGCCGGCCGCTCGCTCGCCAGCGCCTGGCTGACATAGGTGCCGGCACCGACGCGGGTCTCGACCAGCCCCTCGGCGGCGAGCCGGTCGAAACTCTCGACGATGGTGGTGCGGGCCACGCCGAATTCCTGCGCCAGCGTGCGCGTCGCCGGCAGGCGCTCGCCGACCTTGAGCGCGCCGCTCAGGATGAGTTCGCGCAAGCCCACGCAGACCTGGACGCTGAGCCCATGCTGCCCCTGTCGATCCAGCACGATCGATTGCAGCAGGACACCTTCTTCGCGTTTGACCATATCGCTCCAGTGATCCTGCCCAAGCCAGCACCGGTCGCGATCTCTGCGATTGGACTGCTGCTTTCGCCAGAATGGACCTTGGGTTCAGACCAATTCAAGTTCCTTTCTGAGCCCACGCCGCCTGGCAATCGCGCTGGGCCATGGCGATGGATTGGCGGCGGCAATAATGAAGATCACCCGTCTCGAAAGCTTCACGACGCCGGATGTCGGCTTCGTCCGTGCCACCTGCGAGGATGGCAGCCAGGGCTGGGGGCAGTTCTCGCCCTATAATGCCGACATCACCGCGACGGTCTTCCACCGCCAGGTCGCCCGCTGGGCCATCGGCTGGGACGCCTTTGCGGTCGACGACCTCGTCGCGACGATCGGCGAGCGCGAGCACAAGTTCCCGGGCTCCTATCTCTGCCGGGCCCTGACCGGACTCGACACGGCGCTCTGGGACCTGCGCGGTCGCAAGGAGCGGAAGAGCGTCTGCGAATTGCTCGGCGGCACGCCGCGCCCGTTCCCGGTCTACGCCTCCAGCATGAAGCGCGGCGAGATCACTCCCGAGGCTGAAGCCGAGCGCCTGGCCCGGCTGCGCGACGCCCATGGCTACCGCGCCTTCAAGTTCCGGGTCGGGCGCGAATGCGGCCGCGACCTCGATGAATGGCCCGGCCGTACCGAGGCGATCGTGCCGCAGGTCCGCGCCGCGCTCGGCGACGAGGCGACGCTGCTGGTCGATGCCAATAGCGGCTATACGCCGGCAAGCGCGATCGCGGTCGGCCGCATGCTGCAGGACCATGGCATCGTCCATTTCGAGGAGCCCTGTCCCTATTGGGAACATGCCTGGACGCGTGAGGTCCGCGAGGCGCTCGATCTCGACGTCACCKGCGGCGAGCAGGATTGCGACCTCGCGATCTGGCGGGCGATGATCGACGGGCGTGTCGTCGACGTGGTGCAGCCCGATATCTGCTATCTCGGCGGGGTCGGGCGGATGCTGACGGTGGCGCGCTGGGCGGCCGAGGCGGGCCTCCCGGTGACGCCCCATTCCGCCAACCAGTCGCTGGTGACGGTGTTCACCCTGCATGTCATGGGCGCGCTCGCCAATGCCGGCCCCTATGTCGAATTCTCGATCGAGGGTCCGGACTATTACCCTTGGGAGCAGGGGCTGCTGCGCAACCCGCCCAAGGCCCGCGACGGCATGGTCGCAATCCCCTCCGAGCCCGGTTGGGGCGTCGAGATCGAGCCCAGCTGGCTGGACCGGGCCGAGTATCGCGTGACCGAGGTGTCGGCGTGACCCTCGACCGGGAGAAGCTGGTCGAGGAAGCGCGACGCACCGGTACCCTGGCAGGTCTGCCGCGCGGGCATTTCATCGGCGGCCGGCTCATTGCCTCCGTCTCGGGGCGGGAGATGGAGAGTTTCGACCCCGGCCGCGGCGTCCCCTTCGCCAGCGTCGCAGCGGGCTCAGCCGAGGATGTGGCGGCGGCGGTCGCGGCGGCACGAGCGGCGCTGTCTGGCCCCTGGTCGCAGATGACGCCGGCGGCCCGCGGCGAAATCCTGATGCGGGCGAGCCATCTGCTGCGCGAGCGGGCGGCGCGGTTCGCCGTGGTCGAGACGCTCGATTCCGGCAAGCTGCTCGCCGAATCCGAGGGCGATGTCGGCGGCGTCATCCGTGCCTTCGCCTATTATGCGGGGGCCGCCGACAAGCTGCATGGCGACAGCGTGCCGCTCGGCCCGGACTACCTCGGGGTGACGATCGAGGAACCGGTCGGCGTCGTCGCGCAGATCGTGCCGTGGAACTATCCGCTCTCGACGGCCACGCGCGGCATCGCGCCGGCGCTCGCCGCCGGCTGCACCCTCGTCGTCAAGCCGGCCGAGCAGACGCCGTTCACCACGCTGATGCTGGCGGAACTGCTGCATGAGGCCGGCCTGCCCGACGGCGTGCTCAATGTCGTCGCCGGCACGGGAGCGGAGGCGGGCGCAGCACTCGTCGCCCATCCCGGCATTGACCACATCACCTTCACCGGTTCGGTCGCGACCGGCCAGCGCGTGATGCGGGCGGCGGCCGGGCATGTCACGCGGCTGGCGCTCGAACTCGGCGGCAAATCCCCCGTCGCGCTGATGGCCGATTGCGAGATCGGGCCGGCGGTCGAGGGTGTGCTCGGCGCGATCTACGAGAATGCCGGCCAGATCTGCTCGGCCGGCTCGCGGCTGATCCTGGAGGCGCCGATCGCGGGCGAGGTTCTCGACCGGCTCGTCGCACGCGTTTCAGCGATGCAGCTCGGCCATGGCTTCAGCGATGCCGGCATCGGGCCGATCAATTCGCTGCAGCAGCTCGCGCGCATCGAGGCCCATGTCGAGCGGGCGCGTACGGCCGGCAACCGCATCCTGATCGGCGGCGGCATCGTTCCCGCAGGCGAATGCGGCGGCGGCTGGTTCTATCGCCCGACCATCATTCTTGCTCTTGGCCCGGACGACCCGCTGGTGCAGGAGGAGATCTTCGGCCCTGTCCTGACCGTGCAGATCGTCGCGGATCTGGAGGAGGCCATCGCGGCCGCCAACGCAACCCCCTATGCGCTGGTCGCCGGCATCTACACCCGTGACCATTCCAACGCCTGGCGCTTCGCGCGCGCGGTCGACGCCGGCCAGGTCTACATCAACGAGTTCTTCGCCGGCGGCATCGCCATGCCCTTCGGCGGTAACCGTAAATCCGGCTTTGGCCGGGCCAAGGGCATGGCGGGCTTGCGCAGCTACTGCAAGCTCAAGAGTGTTGTGGCGCGGCTCTGAACGGGCCCGGGGGGAAACGACGGAATGTCGACTGAGCTGTTTACCGCCGATTTCAAGGCGGCACCCTATTGGTGGGACGGAGTCCCGCGGCCGGAATTGCCTCGCTCGGAGCCGCCGAAACAGGCCGATGTCGTGGTTGTCGGCTCCGGCTATACCGGCCTGCATGCCGCGCTCCAGACCGCCAGGGGCGGGCGCAGCACGGTGGTGCTCGATGCGGAGGCGGCCGGCTTCGGCTGCAGCACCCGCAATGGCGGCCAGATCTCGACCAGCATCAAGCCCGGCCTCGCGGCCCTGGCGCGCCGTCACGGCGAGAAGCGGGCCTTTGCCATTCTGCAGGAAGGCCATCGCTCGCTGCGCTGGATAGCCGAGTTCGTGCGCGAGGAGGCGATCGACTGCGATTTCGGCGTGGTCGGGCGCTTTCACGCCGCCCACTCGCCGGGCCAGTACGAGATGCTGGCGCAGCGCGTCGACAACCAGACCAAGGGTCTCGAAGTGCCCTGTCATGTCGTGCCGCGCGCCGAGCAGCGCGACGAGATCGGCTCGGACCTCTACCATGGCGGCGTGGTCTATGCCGGCCATGCCTCGGTCAACCCGGCGCGCTATCACCAGGGCCTGCTGGAGCGCGTCCTCGCGGCCGGCGCCGAACTCGTACCGTTCTGTCCGGCGACCGCGATCACCCGCCAGGGCAAGGACTTCCTGGTCGAGACGCCGCGCGGCACGATCCGGGCGCGCGACGTCATCGTCGCCACCAACGGCTATACCGGGCCGGCGACCGGCTGGCTGCGCCGCCGCGTCATCCCGATCGGCAGCTACATCATCGCGACCGAGCCGCTGGAGCCGGCGCTGATGGACAAGCTGATCCCGCGCAACCGCATCGTCAGCGATACCCGCAAGGTCGTCTATTACTACCGCGCCTCGCCCGATMGGCGGCGCATCCTGTTCGGCGGCCGCGTCTCCCTGAGCGAGACGGATCCGCGGCGCAGCGGGCCCAAACTCCATGCCGACATGAGCGCGATCTTCCCCGAGCTGGCGCAGACACGGATCAGCCATTCCTGGTGCGGCTTCGTCGCCTATACCTTCGACGAGCTGATGCATGTCGGCCGCCATGACGGGCTCTACTACGCCATGGGCTATTGCGGGGCGGGCGTCGGCACGGCGAGCTATTTCGGCATGCGGCTCGGCCAGCAGGTGCTTGGCCTGGCCGAAGGCAAGACGGCGCTCGACGACCTGCCATTCCCGACGCGGCCCTTCTACAGCGGCAATCCCTGGTTCCTCGCACCATCGGTCTTCTATTACCGCTGGCGCGATCGCCTGGCCCGATGAGCCAGCAGGATCGTCTCTGCGGATTGGCCTTCCCCAATTCTCAGAATGGACCTTCTGGCCAGACCAATTTCAACAAACTCTGCACGCTCTCAATGGTGGGAAGCTGGGTCGCTACAGCGACTGCGCGACTGCCGCTGGACATGTGCCCCTCAGCTCAGGAGATATGACATGCAGTGCCCGCCGATCCTGCCGTCGCGATCGACCCTCGTCCTTCTCCTGAGCCTGGCCGGAGCGATGCCGGCCCTGGCGCAGGAGCTCACCGTCGTGTCCTTCGGCGGCTCCTATCAGGAGGCGCAGAGCAAGGCGCTGTTCGTGCCTGCCGCCAAGGCGCTGGGCATTAAGCTCAAGGAAGAGACCTATAGCAGCATCGCCGACCTGCGCCTCAAGGTGAAGGCCGGCGCCGTGACCTGGGATGTCGTCGCCAGCGGCTCCGGCAGCGCGGCGCGCGCGGGCTCCGAGGGCATTCTCGAAAAGCTCGACTACAAGGTCATCGACACCTCGAGCTTCGTGCCTGGCACCGCGCAGGATTACTGCGTCGGCGGCGACGTCTTTTMCACGGTTCTGGCCTGGAACACCAAGACCTACCGCGAGAAGGGCCCGCAGAGCTGGGCCGATTTCTGGGACGTCAAGACATTCCCGGGCAAGCGCTCCTATCGCAAGGGCGTGGCGGGTGCGCTCGAGCCCGCCCTGATGGCCGACGGCGTGCCGCCGGAAAAGGTCTACGAGGTCCTGTCGCAGCCCGGCGGCATCGAGCGCGCGATCAAGAAGATCCGCGAGCTGAAGCCGCATATCGCGGTCTGGTGGAGTTCTGGCGCCCAGCACGCCCAGCTGATGAAGGATGGCGAGGTCGACATGATCACCGGCTGGAACGGGCGCTTCGACGTCGCCGCCAAGGACGGTGCCAAGGTCGCCTACACCTTCAACCAGGCGCTGCTCGACTATGACTGCTTCGCCATCGCCAAGGGGGCGCCGAACAAGGACCTGGCGATGAAGTTCCTGGCCGAGATCAGCAAGCCGCAATAC
>NZ_JBFTLD010000296.1:0-7754 GCF_056396265.1 Allobosea sp. 05T422_2
GTAGACGACATTCTGAACCGCCGCCTGGTTGAGCCGGCCCATGGCCGCCTTCTCCTCGGCGAGATCCTTGGCGTTGAACCAGTTCGTCACCTCGGTCTCGACGGCAGGCACGTCCGGCCAGCCGAACCAGGCCTTGTCGGCATTCGCGCGGATAGCCGTATACGAGGCCGGATTGATGCAGTCGGCGCCGGCATGCCAGGTGTGGAACATGCTCCAGCCGCCCTGGCCCGGTCCGGTCTTCTGGGCGCGCCGGGAACCGACCGTGCCCCAGTCTGTGGCGACGAAATCGACATTCATGCCGATGCGCTTGAGCAGATCGGCCGTGACGTCGCCCATCGCCTTGGTGGCGGACATGTCCTGCGCCACGACACAGACCACCGGCTCGCCCTTGTAGCCGGACTCGGCCAGCAGCTTCTTGGCGGCCTCGATATTGCGCATCTTGAGCATATCGCCGCCCTGCTCGGTGTAGAGCGGGGTGCCCGGCGTGAAGAAGCCGGGAAGCGGCTTCCAGAGCTTGTCGTCCTCGCCGACAAGCGCACGCATGTAGTCTTCCTGGTTCATCGCAGTCAGCACCGCCTGGCGCACCTTCAGATTGTTGAAGGGCGGGTGCAGGTGGTTCATGCGGAAGGCGCCGATATTGCCGAGCGGATCGCCGATATCGACATTGATATTCTTGTTGGCCTTGAGCACCGGCACGAGATCGGCGAGCGGCGTCTCCCACCAGTCGATCTCGCCATTCTGCAGCGCAGCGGCTGCCGTCGCCGGATCAGGCATGATCACCCACTCGATGCGATCGACCAGCATCTTCTTGCCGCCGGCKAGCCAGTTCGCCTGCTCGGAGCGCGGCACGTAATCGGCGAATTTCTCGAAGACCGCCTTGGCGCCCGGCACCCACTCATTGCGCAGGAACTTCATCGGTCCGGAGCCGACATATTCGGTGATCTGCTGGAACGGATCGGTCTTGGCGATGCGCTCGGGCATGATGAAGGAACAGGGAGCGTTGTTCTTCGCCAGCGCCAGCAACATCTTCGGGAAGGGCTGCTTCAGCGACCATTTCCAGCTCCGGTCGTCGACCGCAACCAGTTCGTTCTGGATGGCGCGGAGCATCAGGCCCATCGGGTCGCGCGCCGACCAGCGCACGAGGCTCTGCACCACGTCCTTGGCGAGCACCGGCTCGCCGTCATGGAATTTGAGGCCGGGGCGGAGCTTGAAGGTCCAGGTCAGGCCGTCGGAGGAGACCTCCTCGCTTTCGACCATCTGGCGCTGCGGCTGGAACTTGTCGTCAATGCCGTAGAGCGTATCCCAGACCAGCGCAGCGGCATTGCGAACGACATATTGCGTGCCCCAGATGGGGTCGAAATTCGCGAGATTGGCCTGCGGCACGAAGCGCAGGGTCTTGGCCGCTGCTCCTTGCGACAAGGCCGGCATGGACAGCCCTCCGGTGGCGGCCAGAGCGCCGGCACCAGTGGCAGATTTCAAGAATGTCCTGCGATCCATTACTCTCTCCCCTGAAACGGCTACCTCTGACGGGCGACCTTGAGGCGAGTGTGGGGGAGAAAGATCACCCTGACAACACGCCGCGCCGGTCGAAATCCGCGGCTGGGAGGCTTGCAGAGTCCGTGCCAAACGGTACCGGTTGGCCCCCAACGCCATGCGCCCGCGCCAATCGAGCATAATTCCGCAGAAAATTGCGCAACGTCGGCTAAATCGATTTGATCGGCGCGCAGCTGGCCTAATCACAGCGTTTTCCCAGCACGCGAAAGGTCCTGCTGACCGGCGAAGACGAAGCGCCCACTCAGGCCTCGTCACGCGCCACGCGCCAGACGCGCCCCCCTTCTGTCGCCCCGCAGAGTTCTGCTAGGCATTCGGGCGTTGACGCGGGTTTTTTGGGCAGGTCCATGCGCTTGGCAGTGGGGATATTGGTTCTGGGCTGCGCATTGGCGCTATCGTTCGGCGCCACCGTATCGGGTCAGGATCAGCCCCGTGTTCTGAAGCGGGTGAAGAGCTCGGCCGCTCCGGAAAGCACCGCACCAAGTCTCGAAACGGTGCCGTTCGTCGATGCGCATGTCCATCTCAACGACGAGGCCATGCAGATCGAACTGATGCGGCACTACGGGGCGAAGCGTGCCGTCGTGTTCTGGGGGCGCAACGGCGACAACGTGTCGATTGCCGATGCCGTCAAGCGCCGTCCCGACCTGTTCATCGGCTTTGCCTCGATTTCTCCGGAGCGCAGGGCTCATCGAAAGGCATGGGAGGATCAGGACCTGGCACTGCTCGAGGAGCTCGACGGTCTCCTGGCCACCGGCCAGTTCAAGGGTATTGGCGAGATATCGGCAGTGCATTTTCCGTCGCCCGGGTTTCCCGAGGCGAACTACGATCCGGCGGGCCCGATGATGAGCGGGATCATGGCACTGGCGCGCAAATACCGCGTGCCTGTCCTGGTCCATGTCGAATCGACACGGATGCGCGAACTGACATCGCTGCTCGAGGCCTTTCCCGATGTGAACCTGATCTGGGCCCATGGCGGTTACACGCCGCTGTTCCTGGCCCGCAGGATGCTCGAACGGCACCCCAACCTCTACTACGAGCTGAGCGCGCGAACCTGGCCAAGGCACCCGCGTTCCCCCGACTACACGATCCTGCAGGACGGCAGGAGTGTCTGGCCGGAATGGCTTGAGCTCATCGAGACGATGCCCGGCCGCTTCATCATCGGAACCGACGCAAGCCATCGCTCGCTGGAGAGCGAGCGGATGAAATTCGAGAGCGTGCAGTCTTTCCTGCGCCAGCTCAGCCCGGCAACACGGGAACGGGTGGCACAAGCCAATCTGCTGGGGCTGTCCGAACCCAGGCCCTGACCGGCCCGGCTTCGCTCTTCAGGCCACTCTGACGGGCGCGTCGACACGCGCGAAAGGCTGCAATGCCTCAAATGCCGCCGCCGCACGCAGAACCAGCGCATCCCGGCCGAACGGCCCGACGATMTGCAGTCCCGCCGGCAACCCGGCCGATGTCAGGCCGCAGGGCACGGAGATGGCCGGTGCCTGGGTGATGTTGAAGGGGTAGGTGAATGGCGTCCAGCGCGTCCAGTCATCGCCATATCCGCCGTGGCCGGGGGCATTCCGTCCGACCTCGAAGGCCGGCAGGGGCAAAGTCGGCGTGAGCAGCAGATCGAAGCGCTCGTGGAACTGCGTCATATGATACGCAAGCGCATTGCGCTGGTTGAGCAGGGCGTCGACATAGGCCGAGCCCGGAATCTGCTCGCCAGCCTCGGCCACGGCCACGAGACCCGGGTCCATCTGCGCGCGCTTCTCCGGCCCCGCTCCGCGCAGAGCCAGGGCAGCCCCCGCCGACCACAATGTCATCAAGGTCTCAAGCGGATCGTCGAAACCGGGATCGACCTCCTCGACGCTCGCACCCAGCTCACGGAACGCAAGCGCCGCCGCCGCGGCGAGCGCTGCGATCTCGGGGTCAACGAGATGGTTGCCGCCAAGGCGCGGCGACCAGGCGATGCGCAGGCCCTTCACGCCACCGGCAAGGCCCGCAACGTAGTCCGGCGGGGGCTCGATCATCGCGGTCATGTCCCGGCCATCAGGCCGACCGATCGCGTTCATGGCGAGCGCCGTGTCTGCGACGGTGCGGGTCAGCGGGCCGAGATGGGCGAGGAAACCCATGGTCGAAACGGGATAGGCCGGCACGCGGCCATAGGTCGGCTTCAAGCCGACGACACCGGTGAAGGCCGCCGGGATTCGGACTGATCCGGCACCGTCGGTTCCGATATGGATGCAGCCGAGATTGAGCGCTGCGCATGAGGCCGCGCCGGAAGAGGAGCCGCCCGGCCCGGTTCGGATATCCCAGGGATTGCGCGTGATGCCCGAGAACGGTGAGTCGCCAACACCCTTCCAGCCATATTCCGGCATCGTAGTCTTGCCGAGGAAGACGGTCCCGGCCTCACGCAACCGCGCCGCAGCCGGAGCGTCTTCCGGCCAGGGCGCGCCGGAGGCCAGCGCGGAGCCGCGGCGCATCGGCCAGCCCCTCACGMCGATATTGTCCTTGATCGTGACCGGCACGCCGTCGAGCGGACCGAGCGGAGCGCCCTTGAGCCAGCGTGCCTGCGAGGCCTCGGCCATGGCGAGCGTGACCTCGGCATCGCGCACGACGAAGGAGTTGATGTCGGGCTCGAAACGCTCGATGCGGTGGAGCGCGTCCTTGGCGACCTCGACCGGCGAGAGGCTGCGCCCAGCGTAGAGCTTGTTCAGCGCGACAGCAGACAGGGAAGCGATTGCGGTCATCGGCATCTCTCGTGAGGAGGAAGGACCAGGGCTGGGAGCAGAGGTCTTTTGCGGCGCGCGCCGCGCTTGATCAGTTATTCGCCACGCGCCAGGCGGCGCTGAGCAGGACATTGGCGCCGGCGACCATGTCCTCGTCGGTGCTGAACTCCGCCGGGTTATGCGAGAGGCCGCCGATCGAGGGGATGAAGATCATCGCCGTCGGGCAGATGCGCGACATCATCTGGGCGTCGTGTCCAGCGCCCGAGATCATCCGGCGGACCGGCAGGCCGAGTTCGGCTGCGCTCATCTCCACGCCGTAGATCAACTCCGATGCGAATTCGACCGCCGGAAAGCGGGCAAGATCGCGGAAGCTGATCTGGATGCCGTCCCGCTCGGAAAGCTCCGCGCAGAACGCCCGGACGGCCGCCTCCGCCTCAGTCAGGAGCGCGTCCTTGGGATTGCGCAGGTCGAGCGACATGACCACGCTTTCCGGCACCACGTTGACGTTGCCGGGCTCGACGCGGATGACGCCGGAATTGGCAAGCTGGCCCGGAATCTTACCCGTCAGCTCATTGGCGAAGAGGTTGATGCGCGCAGCCGCCAGCCCGGGATCCCTGCGATAGGCCATCGGCGTCGTACCGGCATGGCTTGGGCGGCCCTTCAGCGTCAGCTCAAGCCAGGTGATGGCCTGGATGCCGGTGACAGCGCCGAGCCCGCCGCCCTCGCCTTCGAGCACCGGCCCCTGCTCGATATGGAGCTCGAGATAGGAATGCGCCTTGAGGAAACCGGGCCGTTCCGGGCCGTGATAGCCGATCCGCTTCAATTCGGTGCCGAGCACAGCCCCTTCGGCATCCTTCTCGGCATGGGCCGCTTCCACGCTCATGCCGCCGGCCCAGACATAAGAGCCGAGCATATCGGGATGGAATCGGGCGCCCTCTTCATTGGTGAAGGCGATCACCGCCATGTCGCGCTTCGGCTGCAGCCCTGCATCGCGCAGCGCCGCCAGCACCTCGAGGCCGGCAATGACGCCAAGTGCACCATCGAAGCGCCCGCCGGTGCCGACCGTGTCGATATGGGAGCCGAGGATGACGGCAGGTCCCTCCTCCCGCCCCTTCAGGATGCCGACGACGTTGCCGATCGCGTCGATCTTCACGTCGAGCCCGAGCGCCTGCATCTGCCCGACGAGCCAGTCACGCCCCTGCCTGTCCTCGTCGGAGAGAGCGAGCCGCCGGCAACCGCCTTCCGGCGTCGCGCCGATCTTCGACAAGGCTTCGAGCCTCGAGACCAATCGTGGCCCGTCGATCCGCAGGTTCGAGCTCATTCGCCAACTCTCCCAAAAGGCCGGCCACAGGCCGCTAACGCATAAAGCATGAACGATGCCGGGCGCTCAGCCGGCGAGCAAGGCCGGCTTGCGCTTCTCGACCCAACCGGTCGCGTCCTCATAGGCCTGCGCAGCCTCGAGCAGCAGACGCTCCGCGTGGTTGGGGCCCCAGAGTTGCATGCCCATGGGCAAGCCCGCAGCGTTGAAGCCGACCGGGACACTGATCGCCGGACAGCCCGACATCGTCACCGGGATCACCACCTCCATCCAGCGATGATAGGTGTCCATCGCGCGGCCCGCGATCTCGCGCGGCCAATGCGTTTCGACGGCAAAGGGAAAGACCTGGGCACTGGGCAGGACAAGCAGGTCATAGCGTCCGAACAGGCCGCGCACATGCTGATACCAGGACGAGCGCAGATTGGAGGCCTTCATCACGTCGAAGGCCGAGAGCTTGAGGCCCTGCTCGACCTCGTGGCGCGCTTCGGGCTTGAGAAAGTCGCGCCGTGCCGGATCCGCATGGATGGGGGCCAGGCTCGCACCGACCTGCCAGGCCCTGAGTCTCGTCCAGGCCTGCCAGACGGCTTCGGGATCGAAACCGAGGCTCGCCTCCTCGACCCGCGCCCCCATGTCCTCGAAGGCCTTCAAGGCTTCGCGGCAAAGCGACAAGATGCCATCCTCCATCGGCAGATGCCCACCGAGATCGCCAAGCCAGCCGATGCGGAGCCCGGCGATGTCGCGCTTGAGATTGCCCAGGAAGGCGGCCGGCTCCTCGCGGATCGAGAGCGGAACGCGCAGATCGTAGCCCGACTGCACGGCGAGCAGCGCGGCAAGATCGCGGGTCGTGCGCGCCATGGGACCAGCTACGCCCATCTGCGGAATGAAGACCTCGTCGCCACTCGAGGGCACGCGGCCATAGCCCGGCCGCATGCCGAGCACGTTGTTGAAGGCAGCCGGATTGCGCAGCGAGCCGGCATGGTCGCTGCCATCGGCCACCGGCAGCATGCGCATCGCCAGCGCAACGGCAGCGCCACCGCTCGAGCCCCCCGAGGTCTTCGACTGGTCATAGGCGTTGCGCGTTGCCCCGAAGACCGGATTGAAGGTCTGCGAGCCCAGGCCGAATTCCGGCGTATTGCTCTTGCCGATGATGATGGCGCCAGCCGCCTTCATGCGCTCGACGAAAATGGCGTCGCTTTGCGCGATCTCGTCCTTGAAGAGCGGCGAGCCTTGCGTCGTCGCGAACCCCTTGGCCGCGGCAAGGTCCTTGATGGCCTGCGGGAAGCCGTGCATCCAGCCACGCGACCGGCCTGCTGCCAATTCGCCATCCAACGCCTCGGCTTCCCCCAACAGATCGGAGCGGTCGCGCAGTGCCACCAGGGCATTGACCGTCGGGTTATGCCGCTCGATCTGATCGAGATAGGCSCCCATCACCTCGACACAGGACAACTTGCGCGCGTGGATCGCGTGCGACAGCGCAACAGCGTCCAGGCCGACGATGTCGCCGGCCATGGCGGCGTTTCTCAAATCTGACATCCTTGACGGTTCCTCTGTCTTCTTCTTGCCGGTGATGATGGCCGCCATGGCCGAATGCCGGTAGCGACGTTTGCGCAGGGGCCGGATCGCGAAAACGCGCAGCGGGCCGCTCCCACACGCTCACGCGCCGAGCGCGGGCAAGCCCAGCGTGGCTGACCCTGTCCTGCACAGAAAATGGGCGCTAGAAGCGACGGCCCATGACCGATCTGGCCCTCCCCACTGCGCGCGCTCATCCCTGGCTCACAGAAGTCAGGGCCATGCTCGCCCTGAGCTGGCCCATGGTGCTCACCAATGTGGCGCAGACGGCGATGACGGCAACCGATGTGGTGATGATGGGCCATCTCGGCCCCGACTCGCTCGCGGCCGGAGCGCTCGGAGCCAATCTCTACACGGCGGTCCTGATTTTTGGCATCGGCGTCATGGCAGCGGTCGCGCCGATGATCTCGATCGAGCTCGGGCGCAACCGCCATGCAGTGCGCGACGTGCGCCGCACCGTGCGCCAGGGTCTCTGGGTGGCAGCGACACTGGTCGGACCGATGTGGCTGTTCCTGTGGCAGGGCGAAGCGATCCTGCGCGCCATGGGGCAGGATCCAGCGCTTTCCGCGGCGGCCGCGAGCTATGTCCACACCCTGCAATGG
>NZ_JBFTLD010000297.1:0-7730 GCF_056396265.1 Allobosea sp. 05T422_2
CTCCTGGACCGACGCTGGCGGACTGGGTGGACAGCGGGCGCCTGAGCGCGGTCGCCGGCTGGCTCTTGCTCGAGTTTCTGCTCGTCGCGGCGGCAAATGCGCTCGCGCGCATCGGAGCCTTCGTGGAAAGGGTCCTGACCGAGCGCCATGATAATGCGCTCGGTGTCGCGCTCATCAGGCAGGTGGCGAGCCTGGATCTGCGCGACATCGAGGCCAGCTCTGCGCAGGACAGGCTGCAGCGGGCCCGCACCCAGCGCTTCATGGGTAACCAGCTGCTGACCTCCCTGCTGAGCCAGGCTCAGGATTTCGTCTCGCTCATCCTGTTTGTCATCGGCCTGTTCTCCTATGCGCCCCTGCTGATCATTCTGCTGTTGCTCGCACTCCTGCCAACGCTCGCCGGTGAAGCGCATTTCAATGCAAAGGGTTATGGGCTGAACGTCTCGGTCACGTCCGAGCGCCGGCAAATGGATTACATCCAGATCGTCGGTTCAGCGGCCGAATCCGCCAAGGAGATGAAGCTGTTCGGGCTCGGCGCCTACCTGGCGGGCCGCTTTGCCGAACTCGCCGACAAGGTCCATCGTGGCAATCGCGATCTCGCGGCTCGGCGTACGCTCTGGGGCAGTCTGTTTGGGGCAATCGCCTCGTTGGCCTATTACGCTGCCTATGCCGTCATCGCCTGGCGCGCCCTGAAGGGTGAACTCGGCATCGGCGATCTCACCTTTCTCGCCGGCTCGTTGCTGCGGCTGAACGGCCTGTTCGAGCGGCTGATCCTCGGCCTGACCCAGATCACGTCGCTGACCCAGTATCTCGATGATTTCTTCTCGTTCATGGATCTCCGCTCGACGATGGTCGCCCCGCCGAATCCAAGACCATTTCCGGTGCCGATGCGGCAGGGTATCGTCTTCGACAAGGTCGGATTCCGTTATCCCGGCAAGGATGCCTGGGCGCTGCGCGATCTCAGTTTCTCCATTACCGTCGGCGAGACACTTGCTCTCGTCGGTGAAAACGGGGCCGGTAAGACCACGATCGTCAAGCTGCTGACCAGGCTCTACGAGCCGGACGAGGGCCGCATCCTCGTCGACGGCATCGACATCCGCGATATCGGCATCGCCGACCTGCAGCACCAGATCGGCGCCATCTTCCAGGATTTCGTGCGCTATCACATGACCGCCGCAGAGAATATCGGCATTGGGCGGGTCGGCTGCCTCAGCGATCGTCCGCGGGTCATCGACGCCGCGCAGAAGAGCCTCGCCCATCCGCTGATCGAGACGCTGCCGGAGGGCTACGAGCAGATGCTGGGCCGCGTCTTTGCGCGGGGGCTCGATCTCTCGGGGGGCGAATGGCAGAAGATCGCGATTGCCAGAGCCTATTTCCGCGACGCAGCGATCCTGGTTCTCGACGAGCCGACCGCAGCGCTGGATGCCCGCGCTGAAGCGGAGATCTTCGAACGCTTCCGCAATCTGAGCGAGGCGAAGACCGCATTGCTKATCTCGCACCGCTTCGCGACCGTCCGGATGGCCGACCGCATCCTGGTGCTGGAGAACGGCGCCATCCTCGAAAGCGGCAGCCATGAGGAGCTCATCGCGCTGCACGGGCGCTACGCCGAGCTGTTCGCGTTGCAGGCCGCAGGCTTCCAGTAAGAGCCTCAGGCGCCTCGGGCCAGGGCCTCGACCGGGTCGAGACCCGCGGCATTGCGCGCCGGCAGGAATCCGAAGCCGACACCGATCAGCGTCGAGCAGGCAATCGCTGCCGCGAAGGCCTCGGCCGAGTAGATGAAGCGAACCGGCGAGCCGGAGAGCGCGAATCCCCAGCCGATGGAGAGCGCCAGAGCGATACCGAGCACGCCCCCGATGAAGCAGACCAGAGAGGCCTCGATCAGGAACTGCTGGAGGATGTCGCCGCGGCGCGCGCCCACGGCCATCCGCAGGCCGATCTCGCCGGTGCGCTCGATCACCGAGACCAGCATGATATTCATCACGCCGATACCGCCGACGAGCAGGGAGATCACGGCGATCGAGGCGATCAGCAGCGCGAAGGTCGCGTTGTTGCTGGTGATCGCCTGACGGATTGCGTCATTGTTCCGGATAAAGAAATCCTCGGCGCGGTGGCGATGCGTCAACAACTCGGTGACGGCGCTCTGCGCCGACTCCATCGGTGTGTCGTCATTGACGCGCAGGATGATGCTGCGCAGCGAAAGATCCCCGAGGAAACGGCCCTGGACGGTGGTGTAAGGCAGGTAGACCTGCGGGTTCAGGCTGGCGCCGAAGCCGCTCTGCTGGGGCCGCATCACTCCGATCACGCGGGCAGGGACCGAGCCGATCAGGATGACGCTGCCGATCGGGTCCTGGCCGGTCCGCGCGAACAGGGCACTGACAGTGTTCTCGTCGATGACCACATCCTGCGAGAGCCGCCGGACGTCGTCCGCGTCGAAGAGCCGGCCCTGGGCCAGGACGCCGCCCGTGACCGCGAAATACTGCTCGCCGACGCCCATGACCAATCCCGRTGCCTCGGCGGAGCCGAAACGCAGCGTGGCATTCGTCGACACGGTCGGTGTGACGCCTTCGGCATAGGGCTGACTTGCGAGGATATGGGCATCGGCGACTGTCAGGGTCTTGATCTGGCCCGAGCGGCGGTCGCCGATCGTGGCTCCGGGGTAGATCTCGAGAGTGTTGGTGCCGAGCCCGGCGATATTGGCGAGAACCTGCTGGCGCGAGCCCTCCCCCAGCGCCACCACGCTGACGACAGAGGCGATGCCGATGACGATGCCGAGCATGGTCAGCGCGGAGCGCAGCTTATGGGCGCGCATCGACAGGAGGGCCATGCCGAAGGCCTCGCGCAGCCGGCCGAACGCGGCCCGCCACGAGCCACCCCGCGGCACGTCCAGCACCGGGTTCGCCTTGGAAACGAGCGTCGGGCGGGTCCTCCGATCGGAGATGATCCGGCCGTCGCTAAGCTCGATAATGCGGTCGGCTCGGGCCGCGACGTTCATGTCATGAGTGACAAGAATGATCGTGTGGCCCTCGCGGCCGAGTTCCTCGAGCAGGGTCAGCATCTCCTCGCCGCTCTTGCGGTCGAGTGCGCCGGTCGGCTCGTCTGCAAGGATGACCCGGGCCCCGTTCATCAGGGCCCGCGCGATCGAAACCCGCTGCTGCTGGCCGCCCGACATCTCGGCCGGGCGATGCGTCTTCCGGGCCCCGAGGCCGAGCCGGTCGAGCAAGGCGGYTGCCCGATTGCGCCGCGGCTCGGCGGCAACCCCTGCGTAGATCGCCGGCACCTCGACATTGGCGAGCGCGGTCAGTTCCGACAGCAGATGATAGCGCTGAAAGACGAAGCCGAAATATTCACGCCGCAGCCGTGCCAGCTCGTCCGGCCCGAGATCGCGCGTCGGGCGGCCGTCAATCGCGTAGACACCGCCGGTCGGCCGGTCGAGGCAGCCGATGATATTCATCAGGGTGGATTTGCCCGAGCCCGACGGTCCGACGATCGCAACCATCTCGCCGGCCTCGATGGTCAACTCGGCCCCGTCAAGCGCCGCAATCGCCGCTTCGCCTGCGCCAAAATCGCGCCGGACCCCACTCAGCCTGATCAGCGGCACGCCCATGCGGTCAGAACCCGAGCGGGCCACGCATGCGGCGGGCCGCTGCGGGGGAGCCCGTGTGCGCGATGACGACACGCTCGCCCGCCTTCAGCCCGGAAGAGATTTCCGCGACGATCTTGTTGTCTAGCCCAACCGTGACCTTGCGCGGCGCGGGCTTGCCATCGTCCCCGACGACATCGAGCCAGGGCTCTCCGCCCCGGCGCCTGATCGCCGTGGACGGCACGGTGACGACGCCCCGCATCCGCCCGACGACCACCGTTACCTGGACCGTCATCGAGGTCAGCAGCCTTCCGTCGGAGTTGGGCACCTCGAACAGCGCGTTGTAGTAGATCGCCGAGGAAGTCGAGGAGGCGTTCGTGCTCGAAGAGGCCGAGGCGCTGCTCGTATTCTGCGTCTTCAGCGTATCAGGCGCCGGTTCGACAAAGGCGATCCTGCCAGGGAAGCGCCGATCGGGCGCGCCGAGAACGCTGAACAGGGCCTCTTGGCCGGCCTTGACCCTGAGCACGTCTGCTTCCGAGATCTTGGCCTTGACCGTCATGGTCGAAACGTCGCCAAGCACGATGATGGTCGGCGCGGATTGCGCCGCGTTCACCGTCTGGCCTTCCTGCGTCACGATGGCCAGTGCGGTGCCCGCCGCCGGAGCTGTGATGCGGGTATAGCCGAGCTTGGCGCGGGCAGTCTCGACCTTGACGCCGCCGGAAATGATCTGGGCGTCGAGCGCCGCGATCTGGGCGCGGGTCGTGCGCACCGTCATCTCGGCCGATTCGTAATTGTCGCGGGAGACCGCGTTCTGGCCGAGCATCTGCTTCTGACGGGCAAGCACGGATTCGGCATAGGCGAGGCTGGCCAGGCGCTCCTCGCGCTGCGCCTGCAGCACGGCGAGCTCGGCCTCGGCCGAGCGCAGTTCATTCTGCTGGGTGACGCCATCGATCTCGGCGATCAGGTCGCCCTCGCTCACGTTCTGGCCCAGGGCCACCTTAAGCGAGATCAGCCGGCCGGAGACCTGCGCGCCGACGCTCACCTGCCAGATCGGCTCCAGCGCGCCGCTGGCCAGCACGACCTCTTCGACATCGCCCATCGTGGCGGCGACCGTCGGCAGTTGTATCGCGGCCGGCTGCGGCGCCTGCTGCGAGCGCAGGGCATAGCCACCCGCCCCCAGCATGCCCAGGACAAGCAGCAGCATGAAGGCACGGCGCGACGTCATGGGCTCGGGACCTCCAGGGAGACAGCACGCAGGCGGGGCCCCTGCGGCGGATCCTCGACGCGCGGGCGGGAGACCTCGACCGGCCGGAGCCAGCCACCGCCAAGCGCCTTGTTGAGGGCGATGAACCGGGTCGCCAGCGCGATCTGGCTCTGAATCCGCGAATCCTCGGAGCTATACTGCKAGCGCTGCGCATCGAGCACGTCGAGGAAGCTGGCGCCGCCCGACTGGTAGAGCGCCTGGGACAGCTGCGCCGCCTGACCGGAAGCCGCAGCCGCCGTCGACAGGCTGGCCAGCCGCAGTCGCTCCTGCCGCAATCCAACCAGTGCGTCCTCGACATCCTGCAGGGCGCTCAGCACAGCGAGCCGAAGCGCCGCATCCGACTGGTCGCGCCGGGCGCGCGCCACATCGACCGCGGCCGCGAGTTCGCCCCCATTGAAGATCGGCACGCTCAGCGATGGGCCGATCGACCAGCCGATCGCGCTGTTCTTCGCGAGGTCGCCGAGCTTCAGCGCCGAGGTCGAGATATTGCCGGTCAGGCTCACGGAAGGGTAGCGAACCGCCTCGGCCTGGCCGATCCGTGCCGTTGCCTGGGCGAGACTGCGCTCGGCCCGCCGGACATCCGGCCGGTTGCGCAGCACGTCCGCCGGGACGCCGGCTTGCGGTGGCGCGGGCGTCGCCGGCACCTTCGCAGCGCCGGTCAAGCGCGAGCCCATAGCGGATGGCGGGCGGCCAACCAGCACCGCGATACGGTGCTGGGTCTGCGACAGCGCGGTTTCAAGGGCCGGAATCTGCGCCTCGGTGCTCGCGACCTGCGCCACCGCCCTCGCCGTATCGACCGCCGAGACATCGCCGGCCTGGAAGCGGACCCGCGTCAGTGCCTCGGTCACCCGCTGGGTTTCGACCGTCCGCTTGGCAAGCACAATGCGCGCCTGGTAGCCGCGCGCCTCGATGACAGCCGAAGCGACATCCCCAATGAGCGTCAGCAGTACTCCGTCGAGATCATCGTCGGCGGCATCGACGCCATAGGTCGCGGCTTCGACGGCGCGGTCGCGCCCGCCGAAGATGTCGAGCTCCCAGGAGGTGTCGAAGCCCGCGCGCAAGCTGTTGCTCATGCCGTTGCCGCCCCCTGAATCGGAGCTTGTGGCGTAACGCGARCGCGTTGCCGATGCTGAACCATTGACCTGAGGAAACAGCGGCGCGATCGCCTGGACCCGGCTCGCTCGCGCTTCGCGAATCCGCGCCTTCGCCTGGGCGACATCGAGATTGCCTGCAACCGCTTCGGTCACGAGCCCATCCAGCACAGGATCCTTGAATTGCCGCCACCACTCCGACCGAGCGGGAGGCCGCGCAGCCGAAGCGGCGCCATTCCATTGGGTGGGCAGATCCTGCGTCGGCGCGACGTAGTCGGGGCCGACCGAGCAGGCGCCAAGGCAGAGCAGAACRGGCAGCGCGAGCAGCCTCGTCCAATCCGATATCAGCCTGTCGCGAGAGTGCATCCCGTCCATGTCCGCCGCATTGGCGACCTTTCCATTCCAGGCGGAAAGAGCGCAGATCGGCGGTCATAGGCGCCGTATTTCAGAATGATTCCAAAGACGAAGACCCCGCGGAGTGCCGATCTCTGGCGATCGTGAACGCCTACAAAGCGGCCTCGCGAATTGCAAGGCGCCAGCCCCGCGAAAGCGGTTCATCGACGTCTGAGCCAGAACCAACTCGGGCTGATCCGGCAGCCAGCGCGGCCGCGATACCATCCGCCGCGCTCTCGACGGCTGAGATCGGCCATCGGGTGGTCCGGCGCAATGGCTCTCCTTCTTCGCTCCGGGCAAACAACCCGGCGAACCGCGACAGTGACACGATGGAGCAATCCACCCGACGGGGCCAATCGAAGACATAAGGACCCTTTTGTCGTCATGCGCGGATTGCGCCGTTCAGTCCTCGTCGCGTCTCCGAAGCAGATAGGTATCCATGATCCAGCCCATTTCCTCTCGCGCTTCGCGCCGGATGCGCTCGATATCGCCCATCACCTCCGAGAGCTTTCCGGCGATCAGAATCTCGTCCTTGGTGCCGAGATAGGCGCCCCAATAGATATCGAGATCTTCACCCGCGACACTCTTGAAGGCCTGGTCCCCGTCGAGCATGACGACCACACTATCGAGGTTATTGGGAAAGCCTTCCGCCAGTTTGCGTCCCGTGGTGATCAGCACGGGCTCGCCAATCCGGTTGAGGGCGACCCGGTGTCGCGCCGCAAGGGCCTGCACGCTGCTGATGCCCGGGATCACATCGTATTCGAGAGCGAAGCCCCTGGCGCGAATATGCTCGACGATCCGCAGCGTGCTGTCATAGAGCGTCGGATCACCCCAGACGAGGAAGGCTCCGCATTCACCGTCCCCGAGTTCTTCCGTGAACAGGCCCTCGTAGTCATGGGCAATACGCGCATGCCACTCGTCGACGCTGCCACGGTAATTCGTTCCGGCGGGGGCACGCTCCGGGATCGGCACCGGAACCAGGCGATAATCCGATCGTTCGATGAAGCGCTCGCAGATGTCCTTCCGCAGCCGTCCGAGCGCGGCCTTTTCTGTCCCCTTGTCGGGAATGAAGAAGACGTCGGCCTGGTTGAGGGCGTTGATCGCCTGGACCGTGACATAGTCGGGATTGCCGGCACCAATTCCGATGATCAGGATCTTGCGCATTCGGCCTCCAAGTCGGKGCTCAGATGGCCCACCGTTCGGCAGCCATAGCACGTGGGGCGACAGCGCGAGCATCTGCGCCATGACGCCCTCGAGGCCGATCGCCGCATAGTTCGACCACTCCCCGCTCTT
The DNA here is from genome assembly GCF_056396265.1 of Allobosea sp. 05T422_2. NCBI lineage: Bacteria > Pseudomonadati > Pseudomonadota > Alphaproteobacteria > Hyphomicrobiales > Alloboseaceae > Allobosea > Allobosea sp. 05T422_2. The sequence continues at coordinate 7,619 of NZ_JBFTLD010000297.1, forward strand.
CACAGGCCAACGAATAGGCCGTGGCAATCTGTTGACAGAACTGTCGCGATAGCCACTAGATATGGTGGTCACGGTCTCTCGAGTCGCAAGATCGAGAGCTAAGAGGGAAGCC
>NZ_JBFTLD010000298.1:0-7664 GCF_056396265.1 Allobosea sp. 05T422_2
GGTACTCGCGGTAGAAGTTGAGCAGGTCGCGCAAGGGACTGGAAAGGCGCTCCAGGCCCGAGATGAAGGCGACGACGGTGCCGATCGTCGTCTGCCCCTGGATCACCATCCAGCCCCCGACGATGAGAACCATCAGCGGACCGATGGCATTCGCGACGTTCAGCAAGGTCTTCAGCCCGTATTTGAGGACATAGAACCGGATTCGGTTGCGGAAGATCGCATGGATCGTGGCGGACTCCGTCGGAGTCGGCTTGGATTCTGGACCGCTCCGGGCCCCGCTCCCGCTCTGGGCGACGGTTTCGTCGCCGAGCTTGCGCACCAGCCCGACCTGCCGCTCGACGAGCGTGTTGAGGTCGGCCTGCATGTAAAGTGCGAGGAAGACCTGCGGCAACAGGAAGACCATGCTGATCAGCGCGATCAGCGGCTGGATGTACAGCATGTAGCCGAGGATCACGCAAAGGAAGGTCAGGTTGACGACGAATTCCGAGATGCCGACCCCGACGAAGCCGCCGACACCGTCGATTTCCCGGCCGATGACATTGACCGTCTGCCCGCTCGTGTTCCCGTCGGACGATGCCCTCTCGGTGGCAACGACCGTCAAGTGGTCGCGCGACTTTTTCACGACGCTTTCGCTGACCCAGCCCTGATAGACCAGAAGCGCATATTTCAACGCCGCCTGGAGCAGGACGATGGCGAGATAGAGCGCCCCCAGGAAAAGCAAGGTCCGGACGTCCCGGTTGGCGATCGCCACATCCACGATCCGCCGTTGGAGATCGATCGGCGCGAAGTTGAGCAGCGCCACCGCCATCGCGATCAGGCCGACATAGAACTGATGGGCGCCGCTGGCGCGCCAGACAAAACTGCTCAGCGTCTGGTCGGACGCGATCGCCGGGGCCGACGTCTCGCTTGGCCTGATCCGCCTGAGAAGCGGGAGGAAGATGCTGCTCACGGAAGGGACCTTGTCGACGCCTGGACGGGGGGCAACGAACGGCCCGGCAGACAAGTTCCCCGCTTCAGGGATTTGTCACATCATGCGCTTGCCTGAACGAGGACATTCCAGGCCAGGCGGCTGCCTTGCATCACCCGCAACCCTCCGTTTGACACTGAAGAAGATCATGGCGATCGAGAGCGACTTCACCCCTTACATTCGTCGTTGGGCGCTGGCTGAAGACGGCGAGCCGATCCTGACACGGACCAGCCGCCTCCTCCCGGTTCGTTGGAACGGCGAGCCGGCCCATGCTGAAGATCGCGACGGTGCCTGAGGAAAAGCGGGGTGCGGGCCTCCTGATCTGGTGGAATGGGATCGGGGCTGCTCGCGTCATTGAACACCACGATGATGCGATCCTGCTCGAACGCGCGACCGGCAACCGCTCGCTCGCTGCGATGGCGGAGCATGGAAGGGATGATGAAGCGAGCGTCGTGCTCTGCAGGGCCGTTGCCGAGCTTCACAAGCCGCGTGCAGCGCCTCCATCGAATCTTGTCCCGCTCTCCGACTGGTTTCGGGCGCTCCATGCTGCACCTCAGGGCGGGATCTTCGTCCGATGCGCCGAGGCCGCACGCATGCTTCTGGCCGATCCGCGCGATGTCGTCCCGCTGCATGGCGACATTCATCACGCGAACATCCTTGATTTCGCAGAACGAGGCTGGCTCGCAATCGATCCCAAGGGCCTGCGAGGCGAACGCGGCTTCGATTACGCCAATCTCTTCTGCAATCCGGATCATCCGGTCGCCACGGCGCGTGGTCGCCTCGCCCGACAGGTGGACGTCGTCGCTCATGCCGCACAGCTGGAACGCGGCCGCTTGMTTCGCTGGATTCTCGCCTGGGCGGGGCTTTCGGCGGTCTGGCTCATCGAGGATGGGGAAACCGAACATATCGCGCCCACCCTTCGCGTCGCGGAGATCGCCGCGGCGGAAATCGACAAGGGTTGATTTTCCAACTCGGTGCCGCTCAGGCGGGTCGGCAAGCGGGTTGGCGGAAACCACCTTTCGTGCAGCCATCGGCACGGGCCACTGGCCGCCGATGATCAGTGCCATTCAGCGATCAAACTGACACGCGAGCCAATCGGCAACGATCGGGCAATCCAAGTGTTCTGATCAATGGGACTGGCCCGCCGCAGGGGCGATGGACGGACCAGTCCCTCTCGCGCGTCAAAACGGGCCGCGCGATACCCTATTCCCGCCCCTCGCCTCCTCGGCGGAGAAGGATTGTTTTTCCGTACGAACGTTCGTATATAAATATCACAATGAGGCCGGGCGGTTTCCCGCCTTGGCCAGGAAATCGATATGGGCAGACACAGAAAGCACGATCCAGAAGAGGTCCTGAACGCGGCGGAGCGGGTCGTGCTCAGCCGCGGCGCGGCTGGCCTCTCGATCGATGCCGTCGCCAAGGAGGCTGGGATCGCAAAATCCAGCGTCCTCTATGACTACAAGTCCAAAGGCGCCGTGCTCGAGGCCCTCATCGGGCGGATCATCAAGGCCGACGACAAGAAGGTGGCCGCCGCCGTAGCGGCAGCCGTCGCGACCCCTAATCCCGAACTTTTCGGCAGGATCGAGGCCACCGCCGCGGGGCAGCCCTCCGAGGACGAACGCGCCATTGCGATGGCGGTCAGCGCGGCGGCGTCCCACCAAGATGCCTTTCAGCGCAGCATGCGCGATTGGCTCTCCCGCGACCTCGATGCGATCCAGGCCGGGACCGACAAGCCCTTCGCGTCCCTGATGGCCTATCTCGCCCTCTTTGGGCTTTCCTCCATCGAATATMAGGGGTTCCGCGAGTTCGATCCGTCCGAACGCGCCGCCATCCTGAACGGCATCAAAAGCATTTTTGAACTCATCCCAGAAACTCCGGCTTCCCCATGAATTCCCAATCTGTTTTGCGTCCTTCCCGCCTGTCGAAGGTCGGGGAGCAATCCCTATTGCGCCGGTTTGGCGCCGTCGCGGTCATCCTGTCCATGACGGTGGCGGCAGCGAACGCCCAGGACCCGTCCCAGATGCCGCCGCCTGCCGTTGCCGTCCTTCAGGTCGAGCCGCGCGCGGTTCCGGTCGTCCGCGACCTGCCCGGCCGCATCGCCGCGACGCGCGTCGCCGAGGTCCGCGCCCGGGTCTCGGGCATTCTGCTGGAGCGCGTCTTCCAGCAGGGCACCCTCGTCAGGCAGGGGGACGTGCTCTACCGGATCGATCCCAAGCTCTTCGAGGTCAGGGTCGCGAGCGCGCAGGCCGCCCTTCAGAAGGCCAAGGCCCTCAAGGCCAATTCCGAGCAGCAGCTCGCGCGCCAGAAGACGCTGCGCGAGCGCGAAGTGGCGAGCGGGATCAATTTCGAGAACGCGGAACTGGCGCTCGCCCAGGCCAACGCGGATGTCGGGCTGGCCGAAGCCGCGCTGGCCGAGGCGAAGATCAACCTGGATTACACCCAGGTCCGGGCCCCCATCACCGGCATCATCGGGGCAGCCCTGGTCACCGAGGGCGCGCTCGTCACCGCCGACGCCACCCAACACCTGGCCTTGATCCAGCAGATCGACCCTGTCTACGCGGATTTCACGCAGTCGGCCCAGGAACTCCTGGCATTGAAGCGATCGGTCGACGCGGGCAAGCTCGCCAGCCCGGAGCCGGGCAAAGCCCGCGTCGAGCTGGTATTCGACGATGGCGCGACCTATGCGCAGGCCGGTTCCCTGCTGTTCGCCAGTGCCAGCGTCGACGCGACGACCGGCCAGGTGACGCTGCGTGCCGAGTTCCCGAACGCGAAGGGCGATCTGCTGCCCGGCATGTATGTCCGCGTCCGTCTCGAGCAGGCGGTCCGGGAGGGCGCGATCACCGTGCCGCAGCGCGCCGTCGTCCGCACGCAGGAGGGGCGAGCCCAGGTCTACGTGATCACGCCTGAGAATACCGCCGAGGCGCGCGACGTCGAGCTCGGGGAGGCGATCGACTCCGACTGGCTCGTCCTGTCCGGCCTCAAGGCCGGCGATAAGGTCGCCGTCGACGGCGTCCAGAAACTCCAGCCCGGCGCGAAACTGGCGCCCGAGCCCTGGTCGCCCGCGACCGATAGTGCCGGCTCCAAGAGCCGATAGGTCCTGACATGGCACAGTTCTTCATTCGGCGGCCGATCCTCGCCTGGGTCTTCGCGCTGTTCATCTGCATCGCCGGCGCGCTGGCCCTGCCCTTCCTGCCGATCGCGCAGTACCCCAAGGTCGCGCCGCCGCAGCTGACGATCTCGACCGCCTATCCCGGCGCCTCGCCCCAGGAGATCTACCAGGGCGTGACCCGCCTGATCGAGGAGGAGCTGAACGGCGTCGCCGGTCTGATCTATTTCGAGTCGACCTCGGATACCTCCGGTTCGGTCTCGATCAACGCGACCTTCCAGCCCGGCACCGATATCGATCAGGCTTCGGTCAAGGTCCAGAACGCGATCAAGCGGGTCGAGTCCCGGCTTCCGCGGGCGGTCACCACGCAGGGCGTTTCCGTCGAGGAGGCATCCGCGGGCTTCCTGATGATCGTCTCGCTGACCTCGCTGGACGGACAAATGGACGAGGTCGCGCTCGGCGACTACCTCAACCGCAATGTGCTCGGCGAGCTTCGGCGCATCGAGGGTGTCGGCCGGGCGCAGCTCTTCGCAGCCCAGCGCGCCATGCGCGTCTGGATCGACCCGGTGAAGATGGTCGGCCTGAAGCTGACCGCCGACGACATCACGGCCGCGATCAGCGCGCAGAACGCCCAGGTGGCGGCCGGCCAGATCGGCGCCGCGCCGAACCCGGTCGGTCAGGACCTGACCGCGACGGTGCTCGTCAAGGGTCAGCTCGCAAACACGGCCGAGTTCGGCGAGATCGTACTGCGCGCCAATGCCGACGGCAGCACCGTTCGGCTGCGCGACGTCGCGCGCATCGAGCTCGGCGCGGAGAACTACAATTTCAGCAGCCGTCTCAACGGCAAGCCGAGCGCGGCGGTCGGCATCCAGCTCTCGTCCACCGGCAACGCGGTCGCGACCTCGCAGGCGATCCGCGACAAGCTCGCCGAGCTTTCGCGGTTCTTCCCCAAGGGCGTCGAGCAGTCGATTCCCTACGATACCAGTCCCTTCGTCTCGGCCTCGATCAAGAAGGTGCTCTTCACGCTGCTGGAAGCAGTCGGGCTCGTCTTCATCGTGATGCTGATCTTCCTTCAGAACATCCGCTACACCGTGATCCCGACACTGGTCGTGCCGGTCGCGCTGCTGGGCACCTGCGCGGTCATGTTCGCGACCGGGTTCTCGATCAACGTGCTGACGATGTTTGCGATGGTGCTCGCCATCGGTATCCTCGTCGACGACGCCATCGTCGTCGTCGAGAATGTCGAGCGCATCATGGCCGAGGAAGGCCTGTCCCCGCGCGCGGCGACGCAGAAGGCCATGGGCCAGATCACCGGCGCGATCCTCGGCATCACGCTCGTGCTCGCCAGCGTCTTCATCCCGATGGCCTTCTTCCCCGGATCGACCGGCATCATCTACCGCCAGTTCAGCCTGACCATGGTCGTCTCGATCCTGTTCTCGGCCTTCCTCGCCTTGTCGCTGACGCCGGCTTTGTGCGCGACGTTCCTGAAGCCGATCGCCAAGGGACATCACGAGAAGAAGGGGCTCGGCGGCTGGTTCGACCGCTGCTTCGACCGGGTGACCGCGGGATATTCCCGCAGCGTCGTTAGCCTGGCGAAGCGGGCCGGTCGGGTCATGGTGGTCTATCTCGCGCTGGTCGTCGGGCTCGGCTACCTGTTCGTCAAGCTGCCGAGCGCCTTCGTGCCGAACGAGGACCAGGGCTATGTCATCGTCGATATCCAGGGCCCGCCGGAAGCCAGCGCCAACCGCACGCTCGCCTCGATCAAGCAGATCGAAGGCATCTTCCAGGCCGACCCCGCCGTCGCAAATGTCGTGGCGATCCAGGGCTTCAGCTTCTCCGGCAACGGGGCGAACGCCGCGCTTGCCTTCGTGACGCTGAWGGACTGGAGCGAGCGTGGCGCCGACAGCACGGCCCAGGCCGTGGCGGACCGCGCCAATGCCCAGCTGTTTGGCCTGAAGGACGCGACGACCTTTGCCCTGTCGCCGCCGCCGATCGAGGGTTTTGGCACGACGAACGGCTTTGCCTTCCGCCTCCAGGACCGCGCCGGCGCCGGCCAGCGGGCGCTCGCCACAGCGGCCGCTGACCTGCTGGCCCGCGCCGCCAAGAGCAACGTGGTCACGGGCCTGCGGATCGAGGGCATGCCGGACGCCGCGCAGCTTCTGCTCGTCATCGACCGCGAGAAGGCCAACACGTTCGGCGTCACCTTCACCGACATCAACACCACGATCACCGCCAATCTCGGCTCGTCCTATGTCAATGACCACCMCAACGCCGGACGCATGCAGCGGGTGATCGTCCAGGGGCGCGACCGCGACCGTCTCCAGGCTGAGGACCTGCTCAAGCTCAACGTTCGCAACGCGCAAGGCGGGATGGTTCCGCTGTCGTCCTTCGCGATCGCGCAGTGGCAGAAGGGCGCTCCGCAGATCGTGGGCTATAATGGCTATCCCACCGTCCGGATCACCGGCGAGCCGGCTCCCGGCCAGTCCTCGGGCGCGGCCATCGCCGAGATGGAGCGGCTCGTTGCCGAAGTGCCGGGCGGGTTCGGGTTCGAATGGACCGGGCAATCGCTGGAGGAGATCAAGTCCGGCTCGCAAGCGCCCATGCTGTTTGCGCTCAGCATCCTCTTCGTGTTCCTGCTGCTCGCCGGTCTCTACGAAAGCTGGTCGATCCCGCTCTCGGTGATGCTGGTCGTGCCGCTGGGCATCATTGGTTGCGTGCTCGCCGTCATGCTGAGGGGGATGCCCAACGACATCTACTTCAAGGTCGGGCTGATCGCGATCATCGGCCTCTCCGCCAAGAACGCGATCCTGATCGTCGAGTTCGCCAAGGACTACTATGCCGAGGGCCGGTCGCTGCTGGATTCGGCGGCGGATGCGGCGAAAGTGCGCTTCAGGCCGATCATCATGACCTCGCTTGCCTTCGCCCTCGGTGTCGTGCCGCTGGCGATCGCGACCGGCCCGAGCGCCGCCAGCCAGAACGCGCTCGGCACCGGCGTGCTGGGCGGCATGATCTCGGCGACCGTGCTCGCGATATTCTTCGTACCGGTCTTCTTCGTGTTCGTGCTCAGGCTGCTCAGGACCAGGCGGCCGGGCGACCAGCAGGAGGACGGCGACGCAGAGGCTCCCGCAACAGAGACGCCGGCCCGGTCCCAGGAGCCAGCCGGCGGGGCCGCGGTCACACCGGCACGTTCCTCTGCCTGACCTCCGAGCGAGGTCGCGCCCGGCTTCGGAGAGCCACGCCTGACGCCCGGGGACTGCAATGAGGACGAGGCGGTTTCGTTCGCCGCCTCGTCCTCGATCGTCAACCTCGGATGAATGCGAGGATGTCCTTGTTGACAATATCGGCGTGGGTGGTCGCCATGCCGTGCGGCAACTTGTTGTAGATATTCAACGTCGCCCGCTTCAGCAGCTTGGCCGAAAGCGGTGCGCTGGCGCCGATCGGGACGACCTGATCGTCATCGCCATGCATGACAAGAGCCGGCGCCTCGATCACCTTGAGGTCCTCGGTGAAATCGGTTTCGGAAAAGGCCTTGATGCCGTCATGCTGCGCCTTGGCAGCGCCCATCATGCCCTGGCGCCACCAGTTCTGGAC
>NZ_JBFTLD010000299.1:0-7662 GCF_056396265.1 Allobosea sp. 05T422_2
TGGCAAAATCGGCGTCCGAGCCCCTGAAGCAGTACTCGCTGCGAAGATCGCCAGTTCAGCGATCGGTACGAGGTATTCAACTCTTCGCACGATAAATTATGCAGCCGAGGGTGAATGGCGCTGGCGCAATGACCGCGGAGCTCTCTTGGGGGAGGCGAAACTCAGCGCTGCGATTCCGAGACACGGCTCTCCGTCCAACGCTGGCGCATAATCCGAAGCACCGAGGCTTCCGCCTCCAAAAAACAGATCGATTTCTTGCAGTTTTTATCTATTGTAGTCTCTAGGTCATACAATTTGCCTAGAGCCGCTGCGAGCGCCCTTAAAGCTGATCGTTTTTCTTCTTCATCTCATCCAGTTTATCGATGATTTCAATAATTCTCACCATAAGATCGTCGTGGGTTTGCGCAGATGGTTGCTGCGCAAATGCCGCGAATGGTCATGGGATCGGTTCCTGATTTGGCGTGGGGAAACGCAGCCGCCGCGGGCGATCAGCAGTCTAACGCCGGACGGAACCGCCGAGAAGGCAGGTACGTTTCATTTGCGTGCTGGCCACGCCTACGGCGGGGTCTCCGCCCGCCCTTCGAATGAGCCTCACCCCATCATCTTTATAAGCTGCAGGCTTTCGATCTCTGCCTTAAGCTTGGCGACGGCAGCCTCCCCCCGAATACTCTTGACGCCCCTCCTTTCGCGATCAAGCGCGCCCGGGATTCCGTCGAGAAGCTCCGCTCGCAGTGGTTCCGGCAACAAGGGCCCTTCCCGCTCGGTCTCGACCACGGTCGACTTTCGGTGCGACCACCGACGCCTTCGTCCGTCCGGCCAAGTGAGGAGCGCGAAGAACAGAAGCMGGACTATGCGACTGCCGGCTTCCTGAGTGTGATGTTGCCGGAGCGTCGCGGTAATCGCCTGCCCGACTACGGCTCCGGAAAAGCCACTCGTCGTCACGCGCGCTTTTTTGGGCCAAGGCGTAAGCGCCTCTCGGGGGGCTCCGTGAGTTCAAACGGCATCAGCGATTGATTCTGCTGAACGACAAGGGGGATTCGGAGAAACTCTGACCGCAGCAGCATCAAACGCGCCACAACGTCCAAAATGGCTCTATGCGCGCGGAACTACGCCGCTGCTCGATGGGTTTGCGCTAATTAATCCAGCGCGCAAGGACGGCTTCCATGGAAATTAGGATCGGCTATCGGATCGAGATCGTCACCTATCAGCCGACGCCCGCCTTGCTGCTTCTCGACCCCCCACCCCAGCCGCGATGGCGACCTGGTGACGACGCCCAAGACAGCCGTCAGGTCCCTGAACGACGGCAGCAACGTGCCGACCGCCAAATATGCGGACGGGTTCGGCAACCGTCGCCGGCGCCTGGTTGTGCCCCCGGGAGGCGTCGAATTCACCAGCGACATGATCATCCGAGATTCTGGCGAGGTCGATTACGTCGACCAAAACGCGCAGGAGGTCTTCGCCGGGGACCTACCGTCCGAGGTCTTGGAATACGTGTTATCGAGCCGCTATTGCGAGGTTGACGAGCTCTCGGCAACTGCATGGAGCCTCTTTGGGAACTGCGCCCCGGGTTGGAATCGGGTCCAGCAGATCTGCAACTACGTCAATGCTCAGATTCGCTTCGACTACCAGTCAGCCCGCGGCACTCGTACGGCGGTGCAGGCCATGACGGAACGGGTCGGGGTCTGCCGTGACTTCACTCACCTGGCGGCCGCGCTGTGTCGCTGCATGAACATCCCCGCACGCTACTGCAACGGCTACCTGGGCGACATCGGCGTGCCGCGTGATCCGGCGCCAATGGATTACAACTCCTGGTTCGAGGCGTATCTCGACGGCGGCGAGTGGTTCACCTTCGATGCCCGGCACAATATGCCCCGCATCGGTCGCATCCTGGTGGGCAGGGGCCGGGACGCCGCCGACATCCCGATGATCCACACGTTCGGCCCGCACATTCTCCAACGCTTCGAGGTCATCACCGAAGAGGTGGTAGCGACCTAAGCGATGCGGCGCTTGCAAACTCTCGATCCGCAGGCCGTGATTTAGGTCGGCACATTCTCCAAAACGCTCTCGCCTAGCGTGCAGCTGGTCTATCTTTCCCGCCGGATTGGCTCGGGTGTTCACAGAGGCCAAGCAAGTCCAATTTGCCGGGCCGAAAGCGATCGATATGACCATATTCTCCGTCAGGCACATCACAAACTATCACTATGCAAAACCGGTGGGGTTCGGTGAGCACCGACTGATGTTTCGCCCCCGGGACAGTTATGACCAGAGGCTACTCAGGGCGACCCTGGTGATTGATCCGGAGCCCAGCACTATCCGCTGGATTCACGATGTCTTTGGCAATTGCGTCGCGCTCGTTCGGATTTCTCGTCCCGCTTCGGAGTTGTGCTTCGAAACCCGGATTCAGCTCGACCACACGCCGCAGGCAACGCCCGATTTCCAGATGGATGAGGAGGCGCTGACGTATCCCTTCGCCTATAGTTCGGACGAAACAGCGGATCTGGCTGGTACGACCGATCGTCACTACCTCGACGACGATGACGAAGTCGGGCGATGGGCCCAGCAATTCGTCAACGTTGGCCGGCGGACTGACACCGGGAAGCTGTTGATGACGCTATGCTATGCAATCCACGAAAGCTTTGCCTATTCGCGTCGTCTGGAGGCCGGAACCCAGCCGCCGCTTATCACGCTACGCCTACGTCGCGGCACCTGCCGCGATTTTGCATTGTTCATGATGGAGGCGGTGCGTTCCCTTGGCTTCGCGGCTCGTTTTGTCACGGGATACATTTACGTTCCCAGCCGCGACACCTCGACCACGCTCGGGGGCGGCTCTACCCATGCTTGGTGCCAAGTCTATCTCCCCGGAGCCGGATGGGTGGAGTTCGATCCAACCAACGGCATCGTCGGCAATCGGGATCTTGTCCGGGTCGCCGTTGCCCGGGACCCTCGCCAGGCGATTCCACTCACGGGAAGCTACTCCGGCCTCGCCTCGGATGCCCTCGGCATGACCGTGCAAGTCAATGTGACTAAGGAAAAGACGAATACAGAGGTCGAAGATCCAGATAAATCGGGGTAAAGCTCATCCTCTCCCAGACCGTTCCGCTTGCCACGTGTCATAGGTGGAAAAACCAGCTGGAGATTGGCTCTACGGGGTCTCCTCACCCGGCCGACCCTGGGGAGGTCACCGGGGAGCGTCGGATGTGGCCATAGGCAACGTCAAGCATGGCTACTTTGCGCTGGCGTGATTTAGCAATATTTTGGCGCGGTTCAGCATGACACCGTTGGCTGGTCTGGCATGGGGGTGCAACCACACCGCTGCGAAAAGAGCCGACGATGAGCACTAACAGCACCACCAGCTTGATCTGGGCCATGATTGCCCGCAGCAACGGCACGGTTGGCTACCGCGACGAAACCCAGCGCTACATCATCGAAGCAGCGACCGACTGTTTCTACAGGGTCACCTTTTGCAGCAATGACCATTATGAGCTGACGATTGGCCACAGGCAGTCGGTCGCTGAAGCGAAGGCGCTCTGTGAGGCTGACTTTGCCGCGCGGGATGGCAACTACAATTTGGACTAAGCCGCGCGCCCAGAGTGGGCACCGTTCCCCCATGCCGAACGTTGCTTGCCATTCTTCCTCGGTCAGCAACCGGCTCATCCCGTGGCCATCATCGAGTGTGCCCGTACTCGGCCAGAGGTGCGGACACCAAGGAGCCAGCGAAGCTGCTAAGCGGCAAATCCGCTGGGATCGCTGTAGATCGGGCGAGATTTCGCCGAAGGTGAGGCCACGACGCTACAACCTGGCCTGAGCGGCGACATTGGCCTAAAGGACGGCGGGAATAGGCTGTTCCGCATCGCGTCCGAGGCCCGTTTCCATGCGTAGAAAGGGCCGCCTGCTCAGCGTCGCTTTCGACGCCTTCGTTCTGGTCTGGCTCGCCGGTGACCTAAGCGGGCCGAGGCCGAACGCAAGCTCACTGAGATCGCCAATGATCCACCGAGGCTCTGGTTCTGGACGCCGGCCGTCGAGAACAGCACGGTGTCCGAAGGTAGTTCCACCGAAGCCTTGCACACCGTCAAGGCGACAGCCTTCGGCAGCTACCTACTACGCATCGATCCCGGCTTCGAGGACGGCAAGGTGAGGCGCGTCGCCGCCGAGGTGGGCCGTCATGTCTGACACGCTCACGCACCCAAGAACGCATGCCCCGCTCCAGGTGATCGTCCATTTCAGCGAAGGCGAGGCCAAGGCCCTGGCCCTGCGGCCGGCGCAATGGGATCGGAAGAAGCACGCTCGCCGCTGGCCAGGGCGCTCGCCCGCGTCAGGGAAGAGATGAACACCGCCAAGTCCGGGCACCGCAACATGACGATGCACGTCAGGCCCCATGTCTGAGACCACCACCTGACTGCAGATGCTCTTCGCGGCGTGGGGAGCGTCGCGCCMAGATGGAGCTGTCAGGCGGGAGAATTGCGAACAAAACTTCCGGAAATTGGAAACACGTTTCCGGGCCGGAAGAACACCCCCCGAACGGCTCGGGAACGGCGACATGTGACCTTACTTGAGCGAAGGCCGTGGACCATGAAGGACAAGAAACTGCCGCTCGTCGTCAAGCCGATGCGGGTGAGCTGGCGGCACGGCCATCACCGCAGGGTGCGTTTCGGCAGGGGCCGCGGCGACACGCGATTGAGCATGAACGAGAGCTGGGTCGTCGCCGAGCTGAACTCGCCGGGCATCGACATCGATGCGGACTTCGATGAAGAGGAGGACGAAGAGGAGGACGCCGGGCCCCAGCGTTGGCATCGTCGACCTCGATCTCCAAGACGGCTTTCTCGACGACGAACTTCGTGCGCCGGCGCTGTCGACCCGAAGGTGATGGATGCGCAAAATGAAAAGAGGCTCCGGTCAAACCGAAGCCTCCAATCGGTTTCCATAGAGCCTGCCGCAGCCGGGCTTCCTACGTAACTCTATTCACTGGGAGCGCGGCCGCCTTACGGCGGCTGGCCGAAATCAGGCGGCCTGCTTCGTAGCGGCAGCGACCACAGCGGCGGCGGCCGGAGCGGCCTTCGCGACGATGCCYTCGAMCGGCTTGTAGGCGTCCTTGGCGAGAGCGGYGTAGAGCTCGCCCATCTTTGTAAGTTGGGCGACCGCGCCCTCGAATGAGGTCTTGACGTACTCGGCCTGGATCTCGAGAGCCTTGTCGAAGGTCTTCACGCCAGCGAGCTTCTCGATCACGGCGGTGCCAGCYTCGAAGGACTTCTTGGCATAGTCGATGGCCTCCACGGCAATGGTCTGCACGCCCTTGGAGGTGGCGCCGAAGGCCTTCAGGGCTGCGTCGACGTTCTCTTTGGAAGCCTTCTGAAGGGTCTCKAACTTCTGGATCATGGTCTTCTCCTGTGCACCTTTGGTGGCGCTTTAGTGAAGGGCCGGAACGGCCCGACGTGTCGCCCCAAGCTCGTGTGAAAGAGATAACCACCGGGGACTGGTTATCGTATTGTGCGCTGCAGCATTAATGTCAAGAACATGCTGCAGTGCAGCAAACATAGGCCATCCCGATCGCGACAGTTCGGCGTCATTTCGCCCCCCCCGAACCGGCCCGGGCTTGAGGATGTCCGCTCGTTCCAAGTGTATCTGGTTGCGCAAGAGGTCTCCTGGCCGGCGCTGAACCAGACGGTGTGCGCGTTTAGAGAACGACACCAGCAGTCAGTGAGTCGGTCGCCGCGTTGCAGCAGCCGAGCTTGGAATTAGCAGTCATCATTCATCCGGTCGGAAAAACCGCGTAGATGCCAGATTGCGGATGGCGCTACGGGGTCTTCTGCGCCCGGCTAGAGCTGGGGGGCGATGCCGGGGAGCTTTGGATCAGTATCGGCTTATCCGCTACCCCCGCCCCTGCCGTCGAATCGACTCAGGGCAAGGTCGTGCAATGCCCCATGGTGCTCACGAAAGGTAGGCTGGTCAAACGAAGACAAGATTAGCCAAAGCTCTTTCATGCCTCGATCCGTCGGAAGAAGCGTTTGGCTGCGTTGATCTCCGGGCCACTCGTGGCGGCAATGACCAAGCTAAAGCTTTTCGTCGCGGAAATACCGTCGGTCATACTATGCGCGACGGTCGCTGCCGTCATTACATCGAGGGCCTGCACCAGCTTGGGCACTCGGGCATCGATGCCCGAAATTGATCCATATCAACGCGCGCCGATCCGAACGGGCGCCTAGTCTGGACACTCCGTAAGTGTGAGCAAACGGGTCGGATCGTCGGAGGCTGGGGGGCCGGTCTGACGATCCGGCCCATCGCAATGGGGCGGGCGCCGGCCTTCTTGCGCAGGCCCAGTTCCCGTCACTAGCCGGTCGAGGTGACAGCGGGGTGCGATGCCTGCCCATGCTCGCACGCGCCCCGCCACCGTCGGCCAGCCCGCGCCCCCGTCAATGGGGCCCCTTGCCCATGCGGCCGCTAGCGTTGAGACGGCCACGCTTCGAGCAACGCCGCATGGGCAAGGGCAACCCATCCAGGCGCAACTATTCAGCGTGCGTTTCGATGTAGCCAACGACGTGCTCTCAACTGAACTTAACTCGGGGCATTGCCGGGACGGCTGAACGCTTTCGGCTCAGAGCGGAGGCTCGCTTCCACCTCTCGGATCCGGGTCATCAAATCGGAGGTCCTCACGTTCTGCGCGCCCTTCCCCTCGTTGCCGCCATCGGGAAAGCAGTCGACATCGGCAGGATGACGCCCTGTACGCCCCAGCCGCACAAGCAGATCGACCCCGACGCGGGGCCATCTACCAAGCGCTTCGGCCCCGGCCGGCGCAAGAATTCCAGCGAAAGATCATGTCTTGATGGCGATCGAAGAACTCTCGCTKACGATATGGCCGATCGTAACCCTTGCGATGAAGTTGGTGGTCTTCCCCGCGGTCKGGGGAAGCCTATTATAAGACCGACCAGCGTAAAAATATGGAATTATTAACCATGCTTCAGCCAACGTTGTGAAGATATCCGCTGCGAATCGGAGTTTGTTATGCGCGTTTTATTGATTGAGGACGACGCATCGATCGCGCAGAGCATCGAGATGTTTCTCACGCTGGAGAACTTCGAGGTCACCAAGTCAGCCTGCGGAGCCGATGGCCTTGCCCTCGCTCAGTCGGCGCGGTTTGACCTGATCGTTCTGGATCTMGGCTTGCCCGACATGCCTGGCATGGAGGTGCTCACGAAACTCCGAGCAACTTCCATTGCAACGCCGCTGATGATCCTCTCGGGCATCAACGAGATTCAACAGAAGGTCCGTTCCCTGATTGCAGGGGCGGATGACTACGTGACAAAGCCATTCCACCGAAACGAATTTCTTGCCCGCCTTCGGACTTTGGTGCGTCGCTGTAACGGTACGGAGAACCGCACCGTCCGGGTCGGAGATCTCTGCATCGATCTGGATTCGAAAACGGTTGACGTGGCCGGGAAGCCCGTTCGTTTGACCGGCAAGGAATATGAACTCGTTGCGTTCCTGGCGAGCCGCCGTGGCTTCGCTCTGTCAAAGGAAATGATCCTCAACCACCTCTATGGTGGGATGGACGAACCTGCGCTCAAGATCGTCGACGTATTTATCTGCAAGGTGAGACAGAAGATTGCGGCCATATCAGGCAGAACCAACTACATCGGAACTGTCTGGGGACGTGGCTACATGTTGAAT
>NZ_JBFTLD010000300.1:0-7646 GCF_056396265.1 Allobosea sp. 05T422_2
GGACGAACTGGAGCCGTTTCCGTCGCATTCCCGTGGTCGCCAGCAATTTTGGCGTTCCTTTCACCAGCCTGAACTTCCAGTATGACGACAGCTGGTACTTCGCGGCGGGTCTCGAATACAAATACAACCGCGATCTGACCCTTCGCGCCGGTGTCGGTTACGAGCTTTCGGCCGTGAACGACGAGAACCGCACGGTCTTCATCTCGGATAATGACCGCCTCTGGTTATCGACAGGCTTCAGCTATCAGGTCTCGGATAGGATCAAGTTCGACCTGGGCTATACCTACCTCCACGTCCAGAATGCGAGCGTGAACTATTCCGGAGCGCATCCGCAGCAGGGCGCGGTTCTCTACACGGCCGAGGCCAAGCCGCATGTTCATGTCGTTTCCGCCGGCATCACCTATCGTTGGGACAATCCGCAGGAGACGATCCCGATGCGCCCGGTGGTGCGGAAGAACTGATCGACGTACCCAATTCTGCGAAAAGCCGGCCCTTGGGCCGGCTTTTTTGTGATCCGGAAGGTCATCCGGCTCCGAAGGGGCTCAAACCCTGATCTTGACGTAGCTTCCAGGCGCGTCCTCGAGCGGCGCCAGTGCGCCGTCGCCCGGCTCGCGCGCCGGCAGTGTCTTCGGCGCCTGCGAAGTCAGCCAGYCGAGCCAATGCGGCCACCAGGAACCGGGGTGTTCGACGGCGCCCTTGGCCCAATCGGCGAACACGCCCTCGGGTTTGCCCCCGGTCCAGTACTGGTACTTCACCTTGCCAGGCGGGTTGATCACCCCCGCGATATGGCCGGAGCCCGCCATGACATAGTCGACCGGCCCGCCGAAACATTGCGAGCCGATGAAGACGGACTGAGCCGGAGCAATGTGGTCTTCCTTGGCGGCGAGGTTGTAGACGGGAATCTTCACCGCCTTCAGATCGAGCGTCTTCCCGCCGATCGTCATCTCACCCTTGGAGAGCCGGTTCTCCAGATAGCAGCCGCGCAGATAGAAGGAATGGTTGGCGGCCGGCATGCGCGTCGAATCGGAGTTCCAGTAGAGCAGGTCGAACGCGGTCGGGAGCTTGCCCTTCAGGTAGTTGTTGACGGCATAGGACCAGATCAGGTCGTTCGGCCGCAGCATGTTGAAGGCTCCGGCCATGCGCGCGCCGTCGAGATAGCCGCGCTGGGCCATCTGCTCCTCGACGGCGCGGATCTGATCCTCATCGACGAAGACTGAGAGTTCGCCGGCCTTCGAGAAATCGACCTGCGTCGTGAAGAAGGTCGCGCTCTCGATGCGCTTGTCCCTGGTCGCAGCCATATAGGCGAGGGTGACGCCAAGCAGCGTGCCGCCGACGCAATAGCCGATGGCGGTCACGCGCTTTTCGCCGGTCGCCTGCTCGACCGCGTCAAGGGCCTCGAAGATGCCCTCGCGCATATAGCTCTCGAAATCCTTGGCGGCGTGGCGCTCGTCGGGGTTGACCCAGGAGATGCAGAAGACCGTCAGTCCCTGCGCCACGCACCAGCGKATAAAGCTCTTCTCGGCATTGAGATCGAGAATGTAGAACTTGTTGATCCAGGGCGGCACGATCAGCAGGGGGCGCTTGAAGACCTGCTCGGTCGACGGTGCGTACTGGATCAGCTCCATGATCTCGTTGCGATAGATGACCTTGCCGGGCGTCGTGGCGATATTGACGCCGACCTCAAAGGCACGCCCGTCCGACTGGCGGATCTTGAGTTCGCCGCCTCCGGCTTCGACATCCTCGGCCAGCATCTTCATCCCGCGCACGAGATTCTCGCCGTTCTGCTTGAGCGTCTCGCGCAGGAGTTCGGGATTCGTTGCGACGAAATTCGAGGGCGAAAGCGCGCTGGCGATCTGCTTGACGTAGAAGCGCGCCTTCTCACGGGTATGCGGGTCAAGGTCCTCGGCGCGATCAACCATAGACTCGGCCCAGCGCGAGCCGATCAGATAGGCCTGCTTGACGAAATCGAACATCGGGTGGGCCGACCAGTCCGGATCGGCAAAGCGCGCATCGCGCTTGTCGGGCTCGGCGACCGGAGCTGCTTCCTCGCCGCTGGCCCGCTTCAGGGTCGAAGCCCACAAACTCATGAAGTCGCTGGTCAGCGAAGCTTGTGCCTCGATGATCTTGCGCGGGTCCGTGACCCAGCGTTCTGCGACGCGGCCAATGGTCTTGACCATTTCGCTGACCTCGTCGGCGGCGCCGGTCTTCGCCTCGCCGCGCTCGATCGGCTTCAGATAGGCAGCGGTCACCTTCCCGGCCTCTTCCATGAAGCGCCCCATGTTCTGGGCCAGCAGGTCGAAATCCGGCACAGGCGCTTCGTCCGAGCCAGCGGGACCCTTCGGCTTGTCGTCGGCTGGCGGGCACATGAATCGTCTCCCCTTGCCACGTCTTTTGCGGAAGCCCTTGCTTCCTATTTTGGTCCCATTAAGGACGTAAACGATATGGTGTAAAAAGATAATTCTGCAACGCGCCGGACCTGCTCATGTCACTCAACAATCCTACGACAAGGTTCCTGGCGCTGCTGCTGCTCTGCGCCCCATTTCTTGCCGGCTGTGCGGGGGATGGCGTGAAGGGTGTCGCCGAGGCTGCGGGACTGGCGACCACGCCGCAGGAATCGAAGCCCTTCGTCAAGGAGAGCCGCTCGACGGAGCGGGATTACATCTCGGTCGGCACGTCTGCGACGCGCGCTGCACCGCGCAAGCCCGTGGCGGATTTCAAGACGCTCGAAACCAACCTCGAAGCCAAGCGCCTCTCGAATGAGGCTGCCGGCGAACAAGCCAAGTCCCTCGGCGCGACCGCGCCGCCAGCGCCGGCCGTGGTTCCGACCAACTAATCGGCGATTCGATTAGCCGCCTATTCTATTGGGCGGAAGTCGACTCGGCTGGCTCGTCCCGTCTGGCTCCTGCAATCTGCCGGGCAGGGCAGCCTTCACCAATCGGTTAGGTTAATTCGAGTTAGTCGGAATCGCGCCATATCCCGGACGGGCCGGCTCGCTAGGGCAGGGGCGTTGCCGTTCCGGAGACCGTGCCCCATGGCGCAAGCGGACCATCGTTCATTCTCCTTCGCCGCAGCCATGCTGATCGCGGGCGCAATGCTGCCCAATTCTGCGCAGGCTCAGACTGTCCCCGTGAAGCCGTATCTCGATTGCACGCTCATTCTCGAGGCGGCATCGGGAAAGACGCTCCACCGCGAAGGAACCTGCGACAAGCGCTTCAGCCCCGCATCGACCTTCAAGGTGCCGCTTGCTGCGATCGGTTACGACGCGGGCATTCTCGAAGACCAGCACAAGCCCCTCTGGGACTATCAACCGCGATTCAACGCGGTGGCGCGGGATCGCAAGCCGGTCGACCCGACGATCTGGGAGGCGGATTCGGTTATCTGGTACTCGCGCGAAATGACCGCCCGGCTCGGGCCCAGGAGCTTCGCAGCCCATGTCGCGAAGCTCGGCTATGGCAACGGCGATGTCTCGGGTGATCGCGGGCAGAACAATGGCCTGACCCATTCCTGGATCTCGTCGTCGCTGACCATCTCGCCAGAGGAGCAGACGGGCTTCCTGAGGCGCCTCCTGTCCGGCTCGCTGCCGGTTTCCGGCAAGGCCCATGAGATGACCAGGGCGATCCTTCCCAGCTTCAGCGCCGGAGACTGGACGGTGAAAGGCAAGACCGGCAGCATCTGGCTTCGGAACGCTGCAGGCGAAATCGATCGGAAGCGGCCTCTCGGCTGGTTCGTCGGCTGGGCCGACAACAAGGACAGGCGCGTCGTCTTCGCGCGCCTGCTGATCGGCGCGGAACGCACGGATGGCATACCCGGCCGGAAGCTCCGCGACGCCTTTCTGAAGGAACTGCCGGTTCTGATGAAGGCCAAATGAGCGGCACGAAGGCTGCGGCCGGAAGGGGCATGCCGCTAGGAGAGGCCCGAGCCGCCCCTGCCACGCTGGCGTCTTTCGTCGAAAATTGCGTCTTACGGCCTGTCCTGACCGAAGATGCGATGCTAAGGGCAGTCAACGCACAATTGTGACGAGCCGGTTCTCGCGGCGCGTCCAGGGACATGTTCGAAATGACCGATTTTCATCGCATCAAACGCCTGCCGCCCTATGTTTTCGAACAGGTCAACAAGATCAAGGCGGCCGAACGAGCCAAGGGCGTCGATATCATCGACCTCGGCATGGGCAATCCCGATCTGCCGGCGCCGAAACATGTCATCGAGAAGCTGGTCGAAACCGCCGGCAAGCCGCGCACGGACCGTTACTCCGCTTCAAAGGGCATTGCCGGCCTGCGCCGCGCCCAGGCGCATTATTACGCGCGCCGTTTTGGCGTGAAGCTGAACCCCGACACCCAGGTGGTCGCGACACTGGGCTCGAAGGAAGGCTTCGCCAATATGGCGCAGGCGATCACCGGCCCCGGCGACGTCGTGCTCGTGCCGAATCCGAGCTATCCGATTCATGCCTTCGGCTTCCTGATGGCAGGCGGTGTCATCCGCTCCGTTCCCGCAGAGCCGACTCCRGCCTTCTTCCCCGCCTTGGAGCGGGCGATGATCCACTCGGTGCCGAAGCCGATCGCACTCGTGACCTGCTATCCGGCGAACCCGACCGCCTATACCGCCTCGCTCGATTTCTACCGCGACCTCGTCGCCTTCGCGAAGAAGCACGAGCTGATTCTGCTGTCCGATCTCGCCTATGCCGAGGTCTATTTCGACGAGAACGACCCGCCGCCCTCGATGTTGCAGGTGCCGGGCGCCATGGACGTCACGGTCGAGTTCACGTCGATGTCGAAGACCTTCTCGATGGCCGGCTGGCGCATTGGCTTTGCCGTTGGCAACGAGCGCCTGCTCGCGGCGCTGGCGCGGGTCAAGTCCTATCTCGACTACGGCGCCTATACGCCGATCCAGGTTGCCGCAGCCGCCGCCCTGAATGGCCCGGACGATTGCATCCGCGAAATGCGCGAGATCTATCGCAAGCGGCGCGACGCGCTTGTCGAAAGCTTCGGCAAGGCCGGCTGGGACTTCCCCGCACCGCAGGCCTCGATGTTCGCCTGGGTGGCGATCCCGGAGAAGTTCCGCCATCTCGGCTCGCTCGAGTTCTCGAAGCTGCTGATCGAGAAGGCGGAGGTCGCCGTCGCGCCCGGCATTGGCTTTGGCGAACATGGCGACGATTTCGTCCGCATCGCCATCGTCGAGAACGAGCAGCGCATCCGGCAGGCGGCCCGGAATATCGGCCGCTTCCTCAAGGKCGCGGATCAAACGCTTCACAACGTCATCCAGATATCCAAAGCTGGGTAAGCTGAGCTAAGACGAGTGCGCGATGGCCGGCGCAGACGCGCCGCCATCGGTCTTGCAGTTGAGGGCAGGGGCTCGGCATGTTCAGCAAAGGCCGTTTGATCGGCATCGGTTTTGGCCTGTTCGCGCTGGTCTGCCTCGTCGTCACCTATGATTACTCGCGCGGACGCAACACGCAGACGAACTCGCCGCTGGTGTCCGATATTCTCACCGCGACTCGCTCCAACGAATGCGGCCGGGACGCGACGGAGATTGCCGCGCGCTATTTCCCCCTGGGGCTGGAACAGGCCGAAGCCGAACAGCGCCTGGGCACGATCAGCATTGTGCCGCCTGCCGCCTGGTTCTGGCGCCCCGTAGTCGAGAACGCGACGACCTGGACCGGACCGACGCTGGAAGCGCTGCACACCATCAAGACCACGGCCTTCGGCAATCAGCTGCTGCGGCTGCATCTGACCTTTGCCGATGGCAAGCTGAAACGGCTCGCAGCCGAGGTCGTCTGCCGGTTCGACTGACCAGCGACCCAAGCCCGCACCAGCCTCCAGCCGTTTGATATCCGTTTCGCAGTCACGCGCTCCAGCGTACGGTTCTTCAGCCTGGATACGCGCTGAATGACCGGATGCGGCTCGATCCAGCCCCAGATCGAACGTCCTGTCTTACAGGAGCGCGCCATGGCATCGACCGACGAGCTCGAAGGGCGAATCAGCGCACATGTTGTGTCCGCCGTGAGTCCTTGATCGCTTCCCGTTCCTGAGCTGAGAAACTGCGCGCGTCGCGCCAGGCTTCGTACCGAACCGCGCATCCGCTCCGTTGACTCGCCCGTTGTCGCGTGCGACCCCGACGGCATGACGACGCTCGCTTCCTCACCCGGTCCTGCTCCCTTGCGCGTTGGTGTCGCCGGCCTTGGCACGGTCGGCGCTTCGGTGCTGCGCATCCTCAACCGCCAGGAAAACGCCATTGCGGCCCGCTGCGGCCGCGCCGTGCGTGTGACGGCCGTTTCGGCCCGCGACCGAACCCGTGATCGCGGCATCGATCTCACCGGCTACACCTGGTTCGACGATCCGGTCGAGCTGGCGCGCTCGTCGCAGATCGATTGCTTCGTCGAACTCGTCGGCGGTTCGGACGGCGTCGCCAAGGCTGCGGTCGAGGCCGCTCTGTCCTCCGGCAAATCGGTGGTGACGGCGAACAAGGCGCTGCTTGCGCATCACGGCGTCGCGCTTGCCGCGCTGGCTGAAGAGAAGGGCGTGGCGCTTGYGTTCGAAGCCTCCTCCGCCGGCGGTATTCCGGTGGTCAAGACGCTGCGCGAGGCGCTCTCCGGGAACAATGTTTCGCGGCTCTATGGCATCCTCAACGGCACCTGCAATTACATCCTCTCGCGCATGGAGCTGGAGGGGCTGACCTTCGAGGCCTGCCTCAAGGATGCCCAGCGTCTCGGTTATGCCGAGGCCGACCCGACCTTCGATGTCGAGGGTTACGACACAGCCCATAAGCTCGCCATTCTGACCAGCCTCGCATTCGGGGTGAAGATCGACGCCGAAGCGATTCATGTGGAAGGCATTTCCTCGATCGCGCCGCTCGATCTGAAGATGGCCGACGAGCTCGGCTACCGCATCAAGCTGCTCGGTGTCGCCGAGCGCACTCGCACCGGAATCGAACAGCGCGTGCACCCGACAATGGTGCCGAAATCCTCCGCCATCGCGCAGGTCATGGGCGTTACCAATGCGGTGACGATCGATGCCGACGCGGTCCGTGAACTGACCCTGGTCGGTCCCGGTGCCGGTGGCGATCCCACGGCGTCTGCCGTCGTCGCCGATATCACCGATGTCGCGAGCGGCACCTCGGGCTTGCCCTTCGGCCTTCCGGTCTCGCGGCTCGAGCAGCCGGCGCGCACGCCGATGCAGCGTCATGAGGGCGGCTATTACATCCGCCTCGCGGTTGCGGATCGGCCGGGTGCCGCCGCAGCCATCGCCACCCGCATGGCGCAGGCCGATATCTCGCTCGAGAGCATCGTCCAGCATCGTTCGGAAGCCGCCGCCACCCGGGACCCGACGGGGCGTTCCGGAGCGCCGGTGCCGGTCGTACTCATCACCTACGCCACCAGCG
Organism: Allobosea sp. 05T422_2; assembly: GCF_056396265.1. Lineage (NCBI taxonomy): Bacteria > Pseudomonadati > Pseudomonadota > Alphaproteobacteria > Hyphomicrobiales > Alloboseaceae > Allobosea > Allobosea sp. 05T422_2. Next base: position 7,375 of record NZ_JBFTLD010000300.1, read on the forward strand.
AGTCGGCGATCCGCGACGCGCTCGAAAAGGTCACCGCCGACGGTCACATTGCTGAACCGCCGCAGGTGATAAGGATTGAACGGGAATAGGCCTTCGGCGCCTGCGTGTCCGACCTGCCGATTGCCGACTGCTGARTAGTTCGAGGGAGCCTCATGTCCGAACTCACCATCGCCTCATCCCATATCATCGAGCGCTATCTGTCGATGGAACTGGTCCGCGTCACCGAGCGTGCAGCGGTCTCCGCAGCGCGCCTGCGCGGCCATGGCAATGAG
>NZ_JBFTLD010000301.1:0-7611 GCF_056396265.1 Allobosea sp. 05T422_2
GCCAAAGGATTGTGCGTCCCAGACATGTGCGGGGAGTTCGACGGCTTTGCCACGCGACCTGGTCTCCCTTCCGACGACCCGAGCGGGTATCTCGCGATTGGTCGTCAGTCGCTTGGCCAGCGCCGGCGTGCAGGTTGCGCCACTCCTGCGGGACGTTGGCCTGAGCGAGGAGATGCTCGCCGATCACGATCAAAGAGTGTCTTCCCGGCGTCAGGTCGCATTCTTGGACCGCGCCGCGACCGCGCTTGACGATGACTGCCTCGGCTTCACCCTGGCGCAAGAATTCGAACCCCGGGCGCTCGGGCTGCTGTTCTACGTGATGGCGTCATCGCAAACGCTCGGCGAGGCATTGCACCGCATTGCCCGGTACAGTTCGATCACCAATGAAGCGCTGGTCTTCAGCGTTGCGGAGGGAAGCGCGCTCACCATTCGGCTAACCTATGCCGGCCTTTCTCGCCATTCCGACAGGCATCAGGCCGAGTTCTGCATTTTTGGAGCAATCCGGATCTGCCGCATCCTGACTGGATCGAACCTTGTCCCGCAGAAGATCTCGATCGCGCACCACCGATCGGGAGATAACTCTGCGATGACACGGTTTGCCGGAACGAAAGTGGAGTTCGGCGCCGAGAGCGATGCCTTCGTTCTGCACGCTGACGCGCGCGAACGCCCTCTTGTGAATGCCGACCCTTACCTCAATGAACTCATGCTGACTGATTGCGAGGCGGCATTGTCATCCCGCGCCACCAATGGGAGCCCCCTTCGGATCAGTGTCGAGAACGCGATCGCTCCGCTGCTGCCTCACGGCAAAGTTCGCGCGGACGTCATCGCCMGTCAGCTTGGCTTGAGCGAACGGACGTTCGCGCGAAGGCTCGCCGAGGAGGGCTTGAGCTTCTCGGAAATCCTCCAGCAGATGCGGCGCGATTTGGCTGTGCGCTATCTTAGCGACGGCAACCTCCATGTCTCGAAGATTGCMTGGCTACTGGGATTTCACGAGGTCAGCGCGTTCTCGCACGCATTCAAGCAATGGACCGGGCTGGCACCGAGCCAGATGCGTATTGCCGGCGTTCAGAATTGAGCGATGTCGGTTCGCCAGGCCGGAGAGCCGAATGGCGCGCCAGGGCACCGGAACACGTGCCGCGCCCTCGCAATCCTGCTTCGACGTAAACGGAACTAGATCGCCTAGATGCTAGACGCCCCGACCGCAATCCGGTGCTGAAGGCCAAGCCGGGCCATACGCTGGCCGAGAGCAACCGAGCATTGGCGGAGAGCGCGATGCTGAGATTGAGCCTGTCCTGCGTGAACTGTCGCACCTGTTGTCCGCAGAAGGCAGAAGGTCGCAGGCGAGCTGAAACGTATACGCCCGCGTGCACGTGGGGCGGAATGAATGAGGATTGCGCTGCGGCTGCCGAAGGCAGAGGCGAACAAGTCTTTGGCAGAAAATAACAAGCATCTGGTGCAGCGGCAACGTACTTCGGGGAGGTCAAATCCGCGATCGCGCCCGGTCACGCCTTAAGGAAAGGCCCCGGACGCGAGAAATGGAGCCTGTTGATTATCGGGGGATCGTTCCAGCCGACGCTGAATGTGACCGAAGTCAGCTATTTCGTCCCCGTCGGCGTCCGACTGGATAGCTGTTGACACTGCTGTGGATTCACTCGTTTTAACCTTAAGATTTTGGTCACAGCCATGCGCTCAGGGGTCGTTGCTTTGGAATCGCTGCGGAATGTTGGCCTCGTCGTTAAGGACTTCGTCCTCAGCGTAGCAGCGCTTCTTAGGGACGAGGCGTCGCCAGGACTCGTGACACTCCTGCTGTTACTGGCATTGCTCGTGTGCGTACTCCTGTTCATGGCGCTGATTTCGCGCCGAAAAGCGGCGCTTCACTGGTTGAGCAAAGAGGTTGTTGCTGGACTGCAGGTCGGTCCGTCGGGGCAATCGTTTATTGGCCTCGACAATGCCATCAACAGTTCCGCGACTAGTCGTTCCCGGCAGCTGGTAGCAACGGCGTGGAAAGAATACCGGGAGACTCTCGTTGCGCATGAAGAAGGGGATCAGGTAACCCTAAGAAATTCGGTTCGACCCCAAACATTTTTTAATATCGAGGATCTTCACTTCGCGCCCGGGTTCTGGCGAGTCGTTCCTGGTCTCTTCGTCACGATCGGCCTGTTTCTGACTTTCCTTGGTTTGATTTCTGCGCTCAACTCGATGGCGGCCCCTGCGACTTCAGGGCCAGCGGCGCTCAACATCGATATCAACGCACTTCTGACGATCGCATCTGCGAAGTTCATCATGTCCCTGACCGGGCTGCTGTGCTCGATTCTATTCACGATTGTCCTCCGAATCGGCATCGGCAGAATCGATGGGGCGATCCATGGGCTCTGTGGAAAAATCGAGCAACGCCTCACTTTCATCAGCCTGGAAGAGCTTGCGGTCGAACAACTGGCCGCGACCCGGGAACAGCGTGAGCACTTCCGAAAAATCGGCTTCGAGCTTGTCGCGGAACTGGGGCGGCCGCTGCGCGAGGAATTGCCTACGGCCATATCGAGTTCCATCAGTTCAGCGATGACGCCGCTGCTGCAGCAGGTCGGACAGATCGGCGCAGACGGTATGGGTACGATGGTGAGGGACCTTTCATCGCGGTTCTCAGACGATGTCGGCAAGGCGTTGTCGCAGGCCAGCGACAGGCTTGTCTTGGCGGGGGATAAAATATCCGAACTGTCGGGTCGTATGGATCAGAGCTCGGGCCGCATGGGAACCGAGATGGATGCGGCGGTTACTCGACTGGCACAGACCGTGGATGATCTTCGTCAGGCGATGGGAGCGACCGCCGCGACAGCAAGTGGTGCATTGACGCAGGGCGCTGAGCAGCTTCTGGCGGTCATGAATGAGACCTTGCAGGGTATTCGCGACAATACCGGCGAAGGTGCGCGAGCCATCAGCTCGGCCGCTAGTGAAATGCGCCAGGCGGCCGAGGGCTTCCGGACGGAACTCGAAGAGGCCGCCAGTACCGGATCCGGCGCTGCTCGCGATCAAATGGCCGCTGCGAGCGCTGCGGCGAGCAGCGCGATAGACGTCGCAGGGCGGGGCATTCTCGATGCATTCGGACGTAATGCAGCCGACATCGCGACGGCGACGGAGGCTTTTTCGGCAAAGGCGTCGGCAAATCTCCTCGCCCCGCTAGATGCGATCTCACAAAGGCTCGGGGGCATGGTCGATGGTCTCTCCGAGGGCACGACGAACCTGCGGCGCCTGTCGGACGGTGTGCGCGCTGGAGCGGAGGCGACGGAGCAGGCAGCAAGCCAATTCCGAGCGGCCTCGGAGGGGCTCGCCGACGCTGCTGCTCCCATCCGCGCGACCACGGCGAGTATCGAAAGCTCGATCAAGCAATTGGCCGACTCCACGCGCAATGTCTCCGAAACGGTAATTCGCTCGGCAGAAGCGACAGCTAAGAATGCGGCATCGGCTCTAGCGAGTGCAGAGCAGATCCTCGGCAACGAAGCCAACGCCATCCAGGCTTCGCTTGCCGGTGTCACGGCCATGCTGGAAAAACTCCAAGGGCAGGGCGATCGCCTCGACGACATGGACGAGAAACTCGGCAAGGCGTTCGAGACTTATGCCGCGCATGTCGCTGCCGCCGTCGAGGGTATGTTCGGCCACGTACGAGATCTTCAGTCGGCCTTGAATCCGGCGCTCGACACTCTGCAAGCAGTGGTCGAGCAGGCTKAGCAGTTCGCTCCTGAATCCAGGAGGCGTTGATGCGCGTGAGCTCTAGAAGGCGTCATCACGAAGACGAAGAAGAATCCGCCTTCGTCTCGATGACCGATCTGACGGTAAGCTTTCTCTTCATCATCATGATTCTGCTGGCCTACTCGGCTTCCCGTATTTCGAAAGAAGAAACCGTCCCCAAGAAAGACTATGACGTTATCGTTCTTGAAAAAAGTGAGTTGGAGGGCGAGCTTGCTCAGGTAAGGCATGATTATGACGTCATCGTTTGGAAAAAAGTGGAGTTGGAGGACGAACTTGCTCATGTAAGCCATGACTATGATGTCCTCGTTCGGGAAAAAAGGAAGTTGGAGGTCGAGCTTACTCTTGTAAGGCAGCTAGCCCGTGACCAGGGGCAGCGCATTACGGATCTTGAAAGCGAGATCGCCCGCCTGAAAGAGCAGCTCCAACAGAAAAACCCGCTCGAAAACTACATGTCTCAGGTCGCAGATTTGCGGCGTCAGGTTCTTGCTAAATTACAAAGACAGATTCAGATCGATTTTCCCGATTTGCAGGTCGTCATTAGTGAAGAAATGGATGCTTTGCGTTTCAAGGGGGACGGCTTGTTCAAAAGTGCGCAATTCGAGCTCGAGATGGATAAGCGACGAATTGTTGAACGTCTTGCGATGCGGCTGAACGAATTGCTGCCCTGTTATACGCTCGGTTCCAGTGCGGCTTGGCGATTGGACTGCAATGGGGCCGGCGCCATTATCGAGGCAGTGCAAATCGAGGGGCACACCGACTCCAAGGGGACGGAGAACGACAACATGACCCTGGCTACCAACCGGGCCAATGCGACGTTCTTTGCGATGAAGAACCGTGAGCCCGAGTTGCTACGTCATCTCAACTCGCGCCAGCAGCCGGTCATGTCGGTTGCCGGATATGGCGCCATGCGGCCTATTGCGAGCAACGCGACTGAGGATGGCCGCGCGACCAACCGTAGGATCGACCTACGGATCATAATGTATACGCCACAGTCATCCGACGAGATTGAGATCATTCGAAATCGATTGCGCTCGGGCGTTGCAGCGGCATCATCCCGATGAGCCTCAGGTCACTGCTGAAGCAGTCCCCACGRTTCGATGCGCCGGCCTTGCCGGGATTGAACAGCCTCCGCGGGGCGGCAAGCCGCATCTTGGCACGATGGCCGGATGTCGTCGCCGAGCCTCCTGAGAATGACCGCGACAGGCTGGTCGGCGAGATGCGGCGGCGTCTGGAAGCTGATGATTGGGGCAATTTGCCGATCTCGTACGTGACTGCAGCCGCACGTGCTCTTTTTGATTCCGTCCGTCGTAGCCGTCCTGATCTCGAGGGTGTGAGGAATTTCTATTTCGAGGAACTTCGCGTTTCGACACGCAGGAGCTTTCTCAATGCGATGGCCTCCATTTATGTCGGCAGCTATGTCCCTGACGCGCTGCATACGCGCGCACTTGCTGAAGCGCTGCGCTTCTCACGCTCACGCCTCGGCCCGCGTTGGGCGAAGCTGGAGGACGCAGTGCCTGAGTGGCTTGACCCAGTCGATGCACCGGGCGCTATCGCCGCCTGCATGGTCGGGGTGGATGATGCCTGGAGTGAATTGAAAACCATTGGCTTTAGCTCGCCTCACGCGCCGGGGTTGATGGACCATGCCCATCTTTCCTACGTCACTCGGCTCGGTCCCAAGCTGCGCCAACGAAGCGAGTTAGAGCGCCTGTTTGGCTGGCTTCGACCCGAACGACAGGCGGCACGCATGTCTGGCGCGGCAGAGGCGATCAGCGCCGTGCTCGATCATTGGCGCGACGGTGATCCCGAGGACGAGGACCAGCGTTACATCACAGAGACGCTCGTCGGATGCTATGGCGACCCGCGTGTGTCTGGTGGCGGCGCCTGGGCGGGCGTCGCCGCTCCGTACCAGGCGGTAATCCTGCGCTGGCTCACCAAGGAAAACATCCTCTTCTTTCTCGACGTCGTCTCGGAGGTCGAGACAAGTCATATGTGGGAGCCACGCCGCGAGTTCTGGCTCTCCCTGTACGACCAGGGACGCATCAAAAACGCCTGGGTCGCCTTCAGCTCTGAGGCCGCTCGGCATGCCCGCCGGCGAGCAGCCGCCCGAAGTGGGCAGAACACGCTGAGTTTCGGATTGCAGACGGCAGGAGGCTCCCGAGTGAACACGTCTCTGCTGATCCTCGAGATCGGCAACAAGATCCTGGTCGAAGGCTCGCACAGTTACAAGATTCACCTATTCCGGGCTGGTGTTCCCAAGACGCCGCCGCTCTATCTGCCCAGATACGACTGCGAGGTGATACGCCTCACGGCTGGGGCAGAGGCAAAATCGCACAACGGCAACTGGCAGGGCTGGGTCCTGGAACGCATCTGAACGAGGCGCGCACTTGAATTTCGATTTCGTATCGTCGCCCGAAACCATCACGCTGATGTTGCGGCCGGACAAGACCGGACTCCTGAGCCGGTTATTTAGCAATACCGCGCCTCGCGATCTCGAGCGCCTGCCGCCGCAGGAACGCGACCTGCTGCTGGCGCTGGGCGACCTGCGTGCGCTCGGCGACGAGATGCCCGGCTCGCTTCGGATCGGCCGCCGCGAAATCGTCATGTCGCACCGGCTTGCGGCCTCCCTGGAGGCAGAAAGTGCGGCGGCACTTGGACTTCCTCCGCTGGTCGATTTGACGCTGAGGACCGACGTGGAGGGCGTACTGGGCTCTCCGTCCTTCCGCCTGCGCTACGAATGGCATCGTCATGGTCAGCGTCAGATTGTTGAGCGCCAGGGAGCAATCCTACGGACTTCGACAGGTCCGCGCCGGCTGCCTCTATGGGTGATGGAAGCGGTTCAGGTCGCCGATGACTTCACTCGTGGAGTTGGAGACGCCGCACATTGGGAAGCTCTCGCGCGGTTTCGCCAGGCCCTCGACCCTGGCGTGACTGTGACAGGGGCGACACCGGCGGCAAGAATTTCAATGACCGACTTCTTGTCAGGTCTGGAGGTCCGCCTTGCCGATCGTTTTTCCATTGCACCGGCTGAGACAGGTGACGATTTCGAGGTGGTGCCGTTCTCGAGCCGCGCCATCAGGGAGTCAGGTTTTGCCGACGACGAGGCTGGCGTCCCGGAAGCTTGCGGCGAACTTGAGGGTGAAGCCCTGCGCGTATTCCAGTCGCGATTGCGAGAGCGTGGAGCGATACCGGCTTTTCGCTTGGCCCCCGGTAGTTTCCTCGTAATCGACCGCTCGGCCAAGCCAGTGCTCGAGACGATGGTGCGAATGCAGAAGGCGCCCGCCGCCGAGCGAGCCGCTTTTGTTCGAAACCCGCGCCCGAAAATCACCGAAGCGGTCGAGGCAGCCCTGCGTGCGGCCGGTCGGTTGGACGGGCTGTCGCCCGAGTCCGAAGAAGAAGCGATTGAGGCTGCTGCCGGACCGGCATTTGTTGAGACCAGGGAATTTTCCGAACGAGTTATCGGCATCAAGGTCTTCGAGAGATCTCTCGAGATATCATTGGATGGCAGCACGACGTGGCTGCCTGAAGGCTTTGCGAAGAAGCTGTCAGAGCATCTCGACCAGCTTCCTTCGTCCGAGCTGACATCGCTGCGGGAGCAAGTGGCCGGTGCCATCGCTGCGGGAGACGAAAAACTACCCCTCGCCGACATGGAGCTACCCGCGCGACCCGAAACACTCAACCTGATCGATCACAAGATCTCTTCTCGAGACCCTGACGAAGTCACCGACGGTCACTCGGAGCGTCGCGTGTCGGGCCCAGTGGTCCTCGACACGCTCGACAATATCAACGAATTGCGCTGGCACGCAAAACTGCGACCCAGGGAGGCGGCGATAAGAGCCATGCCGCCTTCGTTCATCCGCACTCCTCTGAAGG
>NZ_JBFTLD010000302.1:0-7492 GCF_056396265.1 Allobosea sp. 05T422_2
TGCGAATTGCCGTATCTGACCCCTTGGCGATGCTGCGGATTGTGCTGCCAGTGCGTCACGCGATCGCGGTTGATATTGATGTTGTTGTTGTTCCAGTTGATGTTGCCGCCCCAATAGCCGCCGGTCGCCCAGCGTCCGAGCGCGTAGGCGGTGCCGAAGGCGAGACCGGTCGCAACGACGCCGGCCGCTATGTAGCCCGTGTAGGGAAAGTAGTAGGGCGGATATTCCGGATAGGGCCAGGAGCCGTAGACGACGCTGGGCTCATAGTACGGCACATAGATGGTGTCCGGTGCCGTCGGCGCGATCGCGATGGTCTGCCTTGCGCCCTCCTGCTGCACGGTCACCGTCTGCTGCGTACCCGAGGTGAGCTTCTTGTTCTCGGCAGCCCAGCGCTGGGCCTGTACGACTTCGAGCGGATAGGTCGAGGCCATCAGCACCTGAGCCAGCAGGGTGTCCGGATAGAGCGCCACGGGAGCGAGGAGCGCGTCGAGCTGCGCTGTCGCGAGCAGGGCCTGATCGACCGGCAGGGCCGCGGGCGTCACTGCCGCGCCCGGCGAAGGAGCGKGCGCCTGCGCTTGTGCGAAGGATTGAAGGGGGGGCGCCAAGGCCAACACGCCCGCCAGCACGAACTGGAGAATCATCGCACGCTCCCGATTTCCGCTCCTTCGGGGCGCTCGCACCTCGGAAGGGCATGCTGCCGGAATGTCGAGACCAGTATCAGGACAGCCCCGGATACCGAATTCGAGCCGTTGCTAGCGCAGGTTGCTTGGGGCGGTGCCATGGGTGCGCTCCCACTCTCGCAGCGCCTCGAACGCTTCCTTGTTCGCGCGGCCCTCMTCCATGGCTTTCGTCAATAGGCCGCTCTGCTTCATCATCTKGTTCTCGTAGATGAAATCCCACATGCAGCCATTGATCTTGTTGCATGAGTTCGCTGTTCCGACGGTCTGCGCGGTAGCTGATGCGACAAGAACCGCGGCGGCCATTACGACGGACGCTGCAAGGGTGATCAGCCTGCTCATCATCAAAGCCTCCACGCTCAATTCGCGACTAACCCACGCAGGACATCGCAATGCGTTCCGACCTACCCCGTGAATTCTAGCGAATTCCTGCCAACAAGAACCTGTCCCTAAGGACAATACGCCGACGCCCCCCGATGTGCTGTTCTCAGCCTGGGGTTTTCTGCGCCAGATGGCGCGGGCGCGGCCACGCCCGCAGGCGGTCGCCGACCGKGAGGGATTCGGAAATGTCCAGTGCTGCCAAAGATGCGCGGTCGATCGACCATTTCTTCTCCGCGCCGTCCGGACGCCATGATCGGTGGCGGGACCTTCATTCCATCGCAAGGTCCTGGGCCAAAGGAGACGCAAAGCGGGGCGCCGTCGAGCAGGCCCTCGATGACCTCGGCGTGCTCGAGGAGTTCCATGCCTTTCCCGGCACGGAGCTGATCGCGGCGCTGCGCGAACGTCTCAGGAACGAGGACAAGGCCGGATTTCTCGCTCTTGCGAAGCGCATCTCGGTCGACATCATCACAGGCAACTACAAGCATGACGCAGGCGAACGGCAGGCGGCCGATCTCTCCCTCCCCGAACCCGCGGATCTGCTGCCGCCGGCACTTGGCGAAACCCAGACGCATCGGCCCTATTTCGAACTGCTGATCGTATCGCCCGCGCCGCCCGCCCGATGGCCCCACATCGCCGGCGAGTTCCGCAGGCTGCGACGGCAGGAAGATGCCTTCATCTATGAATCCGTGCTGGTCGGAAGTCTCGAGGACGCTGTCTGCGCCGCGGTGATGAACCCCGACATTGCAGCGGTCGCGATCTATGAGGGCTTCGCGCTGCGCTCTCGCCATGACGCATCGGTGCTGAGAAATGTGCTCGCCACCCAGCAACCCTTGCTGCAGGAGGCGGACGAGGCCGACCTKTCGCTGCGCCTGGCTGCGGGGTTGAAGGCGATCCGGCCGGAACTCGACATCTACCTTCTGTCGGATCGCCGGGTGGAAAAGCTCGCCGGCGATCCCCGCGCAGCCATGATCCGGCGGGTCATGTACCAGATCGAGGAGCCGCTCGAACTCCATCTCTCRCTGCTGGAGGGCATCCAGGCSCGCTTCGAGACMCCCTTCTTCGACAATCTCAAGCGCTATGCGCAAAGACCGATCGCCACCTTCCACGCGCTGCCGATCGCGCGTGGCAAATCTGTTTTCCGCTCGCCCTGGATCCGCGACATGGGGCAGTTCTACGGCATCAACCTCTTCCTGGCGGAGAGCAGCGCGACRACGGGCGGGCTCGACAGCCTGCTGGAGCCCACGGGCAACATCAAACGGGCACAGGACATGGCTGCGAGGGCCTTCGGCGCCGAGCACGTGTTCTTCGTCACCAACGGMACCAGCACCTCGAACAAGATGGTTCTGCAGGCGCTGGTCGCTCCSGGCGATATCGTSATCCTCGACCGCAACTGCCACAAGTCRCAYCATTACGGGCTGGTGCTGAGCGGRGCKCAGCCCTTCTATGTCGAAGCGTTCCCGATGGCGGAATTCTCGATGTATGGCGCGGTCCCGCTGCGCACCATCAAGAAGGCGCTGCTCGACCTGAAGTCCGAAGGTCGGCTCGACCGGGTGAAGATGCTCGATCTCACCAACTGCACCTTCGACGGCCAYATCTACAACACGCGGCGCGTCATGGAGGAATGCCTGGCGATCAAGCCAGACCTGATCTTCCTCTGGGATGAAGCCTGGTTCGGMTTCGCGCGCTGGTCGCCCTTCCTCCGGCCTCGGACCGGCATGGGCGCAGCCGCCGACATCGAAGCCTGGGCGCARACGCCCGGAGCAGTCGAACAGTTCGAGAAACAGCGCGCCGAACTCGGYAATGCGCCTTCAGCCGASAAGCTGCTGCAGACGCGCCTCATTCCCGATCCGCGCGCCATTCGCCTGCGGGTCTATCAGACCAACTCGACCCACAAGTCGATGTCGGCCATCCGCCAGGGCTCCATGGTGCTGGTGAAGGATGTCGATTTCCACACGATCGAGGCCCAGTTCCACGAGGCGATCTTCACCCATGCCTCGACCAGCCCGAACCAGCAGCTGATCGCAAGCCTCGATGTCGCCCGTCGCCAGATGGAGCTCGAAGGCTACGGCCTCGTCATGAACGCCATCGAGATCGCTCTCGACATTCGCCGCGAGATCAACTCGCATCCGCTGATCTCCAAGTATTTCAGCATCGTCGGTGCCGATGGGATGGTGCCCAAGGAGTACCGCTCCAGCGGCTTCGTCGACTTCCTGGCTCCGGGAACGCGCTGGGATGATCAATTGCGCAGCATGCGCGAGGATGAGTTCTGCCTCGACCCCACCCGCATGACCCTGGTCTGCGGCACGGCTGGCTTCGATGGTACCAGCTTCAAGGGCCTGCTTGCCTCCGAATACAACATCCAGCTCAACAAGACCTCGCGAAACTCGGTTCTGCTGCAATCGAACATCAACAACACGCGCAGCGATGTCGCGCTTCTGATCAGCGTGCTCCTGAAGATCTGCAGGAGCATCGATACAAGGCTCAAGCACGGTGGCGAGGCGGAGCAGACGGCCTTCGCAGCGCGCGTCAAGGCGCTGATGAAGGACGTGCCCGATCTGCCGAATTTCAGCCATTTCCACGAAACGTTCCGGCAGGACGCAGGTGACAAGACCCCGGAAGGGGACATCCGCACCGCATTCTTCGCCGCCTATTCCGAGAAGCAGTGCGAGTATGTGCCGATCGACAGCCCYGAATGCGACCGSCGCCTCAAGGACGGGCCGGACATGGTCTCGGCCAATTTCGTGATCCCCTACCCGCCCGGCTTCCCGATCATGGTGCCCGGCCAGGTCATCACGCACGAAACGATCACCTTCATGCGCAAGCTCGATGTGAAGGAGATCCATGGCTACGAGAAGGCCAAGGGCCTGAAACTGCTCAGAACGGACGTGCTCGCCGGGAAGAAGAGCGCCAATCACGAAACAGSCCGCAAGAAACCGCGGGCTKCCTAGGCGCCCTYGCCAGCGAAWGCGCGGCAGYTCKGSGCYGCCAMATAGGGAGATCGGCATGTTCGAATGGTTCGCCAGTACGCTTCGCAGCTATCCGGAGATCGCGCTCTTTCTGTCCCTGGCGATCGGATACTATGTCGGCGGCTTCGCYTATAAGGGMTTCAGCCTCGGGGCGGTCACCTCCACGCTGATCGCGGCCGTCCTCATCGGCCAGCTCGGGATCACGATCTCCCCGAACGTCAAATCGACGTTCTTCCTGATGTTCCTGTTCGCCGTCGGCTACGGCGTTGGCCCGCAATTCGTGCGAGGCATCGCCAAGGACGGCGCGCCCCAGGCGATCTTTGCGGTCGTCGTCACCGTGTTCTGCCTCGCGATACCGGTCATCATCGCAAAGATCGCCGGCTACCATCCGGGCTATGCGGCGGGCCTCTATGCCGGCTCGCAGACGATTTCGGCCTCGATGGGCCTGGCGACCGATGCGATCAATCGCCTCGGTCTCTCGCCGGAACAGACCAAGGAATKSCTCGACGCGATGCCCGTCGCCTATGCGGTGACCTATATCTTCGGCACAGTCGGATCGGCCGTCGTCCTCGCCCAGCTTGGACCCAAGCTTCTCGGCATCGACCTCGTCCAGGCCTGCAAGGACTATGAGGCGCGGCTCGGCGGCGACAAGGAGCTTGGCGGCCCGGGTTCTGTCTGGCGGCGCTTCGAGCTGCGCGCCTTCAAGGTGCGAAGCGGCGCCAGGGTTGTCGGCATGCGCGCAGTCGATGCCGAGGCGCTGGTTCCCGATGCGCGGGTCTTCGTCGAACGCATCCGCCGYAATGGCATCATCGAGGACGCGACCACCGATACCATTCTGCAGGAGGGCGACATCGTCGCCATTGCCGGCCCGCGGGAGGTTCTCGTCAACCTGATCGGCCAGGCCGCCGAAGAGGTCGAAGATGCCGAGCTCCTCGACGTCAAGGCCGAGGGTGTCGACGTCTACGTCACCAGCAAGGATGTCGACGGCAAGACGCTCGCGGAGATTTCGCATATGCCGCAGGCGCGCGGCGTCTTCCTCCGGAAGATCGTGCGGGGCGCGACCGCCACCAGTATCCCGATCCTCGCCAACACCGTGATCCAGCGTGGCGACATCCTGACGATCGTCGGCCGGACCCAGGACATTGCCGCCGTTGGCAAGGTCATCGGCCATCCCGACCGGGCCAGCGACGTCGCCGATGTCGCCTTCATCGGTGCTGCCATCACGCTTGGCGCCCTGGTCGGCGCTCTCGTGTTCAAGGTCGGCGGTGTCCCGCTGACCCTCTCGACAGCCGGCGGCGCGCTGATTTCCGRCCTGGTCTTCGGCTGGCTCCGYTCCGTGCGCCCGCTCTTCGGYCGCATCCCAAGTTCCACCGTCTGGTTCATGAACTCGGTCGGCCTGAACATCTTCATCGCKTGCGTCGGAATTTCCGCCGGCCCCGGCTTCGTCAAGGGGCTGCAGACGCAAGGCCTTGGCCTCTTCCTCTGGGGTGCATTGGCCACCGCGATCCCRCTCATCCTGGCGATGTTCGCCGGCAAATACATATTCCGGTTCGATCCGGCCATYCTGCTCGGGGCCTGTGCCGGCGCCCGCACCACTACGGCAGCGCTCGGCATGATCTGCGAGACCGCAGGAAGCCAGGTTCCGGCTCTGGGCTACACCGTGACCTATGCGGTGGGAAACACCCTTCTGACGATCTGGGGCATGGTGATCATCATGCTGCTGACCTAACGGCGACACGTACTGACGCATTCGTTGCACATGAAGAACATGGGGAAATGCCATGGACCTGGTGAAGTTACGCAGTTTCGCAACCCTCAGCCCGTTCGAGATCAAGGACGAACTGATCCGTCTCGCAAAACAGACCGCGCAGACCTCCTCGATCGCCCTTTTGAATGCCGGCCGCGGCAATCCGAACTGGGTCGCGATGACGCCGCGCGAGGGCTTCTTCCTGCTGGGACAATTTGCGATCACGGAAAGCAGGCGCGTGATGCACAAGGCCGCCGGCATCGGTGGCATGCCCAAGGCCGAGGGTATTGCCGATCGGCTGGAGAGCTGGCTGGCGGATCATAAGGACTCGCCCGGTGCCACCTTCCTCCGAGAGATGGTCGCCTTTGCCATCAATAAGTTCAGCTTCAAACCAGACGCCTTCGTGCACGAGCTTGTCGACTCGATCATTGGCGACAATTATCCGGTGCCTGACCGCATGCTCGTGCATAACGAGCGCATCGTGCATGAATACCTGATGTGGGCGATGTGCGGGGAGCCGCACCCATCCGGCCAGTTCGACCTCTATGCCGTCGAGGGCGGAACGGCAGCGATGTGCTACATCTTCAAGTCGCTGAAGGCCAACCGGCTCCTGAACCCGGGCGACACGATTGCCCTGGCGACCCCTATCTTCACGCCCTATCTCGAAATGCCGCATCTCGAGGATTACGGCCTCAACATCGTTTCGGTGGCCGCGCCTCAGGAAAACCGCTKGCAGTTCACCGACGAGGAACTCAAGAAGCTTGAAGACCCCAAGGTCAAGGCCTTCTTCGTCGTCAATCCGGGCAATCCCTATGCCGTTGCCCTGAGCGAGGAGACGATCGCCAAGATCGTGAAACTGGTCCAGACCAAGCGTCCCGACCTGATCATCCTCACCGACGACGTCTACGGCACCTTCGTCAAGGGTTTCCGTGGCCTGCTCGGCGCGCTCCCGCAGAATACAATCGGGGTCTACTCCTACTCGAAATATTTCGGGTGCACCGGCTGGCGGCTCGGCGTCATCGCCATYCACCGCGACAAYATCYTGGACAAGGCGATCGCGAACCATCCGGAGAAGATCCTGACGGTGCTCGATACCCGCTATGGCCCGATCACGCTCAAGCCGCGCGAACTGAGACTGATCGACCGCATCGTCGCCGACAGCCGCGACATCGCCCTGAATCACACGGCCGGCCTGTCGCTGCCGCAGCAGGTGATGATGACCATGTTCTCGCTGTCCGAGATGATGGACGAGGCCAAGCTCTATCAAAAGACCTGCATGGATATCGTGAAGTCCCGCGTCGACCGGATGATCGAAGGATTGGGCATCGATGTGCCCGACAAYCCCCTGCATGATCGCTATTACGGCCTGATCGATTTCGAGTTCTGGGCGAAYAAATATGTCGGCCCCGAGGTGGTGAGCTAYATGAAGGAGCACGTCCAYCCGCTCGACATCGTCTTCCGCCTCGCCGAGGACCACGGCATCGTGCTCTTGAACGGCGGCGGCTTCCACGCCCCCGATTGGTCGGTGCGCGTCTCCTTCGCCAATCTYGACGACGAGGTCTACAGCCAGATCGGCCGCGCTACCCGCGCGGTGGCGCGTGGCTACCGCCAGGCCTTCGATGCCTACAATCTCGCTCTCGCCAAAAAGCCCTGACGCGCGAGAGCGGCAGGAGTGAAGGTGTGGGCAGGTGATTTCCTGCGTTCGGCAACCATCGGACATT
>NZ_JBFTLD010000303.1:0-7479 GCF_056396265.1 Allobosea sp. 05T422_2
GCTGATGTGCGTCTGCACAAGGCGCCGGCTTTCTTAGATATTCTCCCTTGAATGATCAATGTGTTGCTGCATAGGCGCAACGGGACGGTTCGGAGCGCTCGATCGCAAGACAGGAACCCGCTGTTATCGAGCGGCGTCTCGCCAGGAGCGGCAATGAAGCGGAATGCGCGCCGCTGCGACGTTGATCGCGAATCCGCCGACGTCCTCCCGCGCGGCCGTGCCGGCCAATTGGTTCAGAATGAGCTATGACCCCCCTTCGCGGAGCAGCTTCCTTGAAGGGCGCGATACTGGATGCTCTCATTGCCGTCAGTTCTCAATGGCCCGTGATGTTCGGCTTCGGCAGGGCGTCGTCTGGCCGTTGGAGGGGACCAGCAGCGATTCCTCCTGAAGCGGGCGCCGAGCTCCTTTGTCGTCTCCCATGCGTACCTTCCCTGAACCCCGCAGACCAGCTGGGGATACGCCATCAGTTCGCCGCCCATCCAAGCGCAGGAAGCTCGACGAGCTGCGGGAACTTATCGAGCGGTTGCGGAAGGATCCTGCGCTTACGCAGTATCGCACGCGGCTGGTGGAGGCGGAGCGTCCCACAGAGAGCGGATTCTCTCCATGCCTGCGTGGCGTACCTGGGCGATCTGCAAACGATGCTTCGACCACATCTCTCCGATGATCAGTGGAATACCATATTTGATGGGATCGCAACTCCCGAGCAGGTCGCCCGAAGTGTTCTGAGGCGAGCCGCTGGCTCGCCGGCCCGGGCACCTCATTTTTGGACCCTCTTCGACCTTTCGACCGCTCACCTTCGCCCGGGCGACATCGCTTTGCTCGAGCAATACCGTGGGCCGGATTGGGAGGGCGAACAAGATCGCGATCCCGGTCAGACGCTTTTCATCAGCGCCGTGGTCGGAGGTTGGTTGATCACGACGGTATACTGCCACGCGCGTCTCCCAGACCACCTTCTCTCGCCCTCTGAGAAAGCCGAGCGCAGCAGGCAGCGTCAGGAGGTCATCGCGGGTATCCGATCGGAGGGCTTCTCCGAAGAGTTTATCTCCTTGTTCAAATGCGCGTACGAGAACGGGGCCCCGAAATCCGCTTTCATCGAGACGCTGACTACGTTCCGGGTTTTCGTCGGTTCGATCTCGAGCCGGGCGAGGTTGACGGCGAATGCGAAGCGGGACTTGCTTCCGGAACATGATCGATGTGGCGGATGGTTAGGTTGTTCGCATTTTTAGCGATTACGCTCATCTGAAATGCACAGCCTATCCGGCATGAAGCCGGGGAGTTCCGGAGCCTGTGCAGATGAGCGAAGACGCCTCCCGTATTGTCGACAGCATTTCACCCCCCGAATCCGACGTTCCGCAATCCGAGGCAGACGTTATCGGGCAAGCACTGAAGCCGACAGAATTCCCTGAGCAGGTCGGCCGAGAACATTCGACGGGCAAGCAGGTAGCGAACTCTCCGCACGACCAGGCCACCGGAGACGAGCGCAAGCTGCTGGAAAGTTTCAAACAAGTCCGCGATCGCACACTCGCTGGCCGTCGGCGCGCTGTCGCCGACGCGTTCGCCTTCGCCGATCAATGCAAGGCCTTCGCCGAGCGGCTGCCGAAGGCCCAGGTTCTTGCATTCGTTCGAGATGAGTGCCGCGTTTCTCGGTCGGAAGCTCATGCTTACCTGCAACTGGCCGAGGTTGCCGATCCCGAGCGGGTCGTCCTTGAGCAGAGCGCGGTGGACGTTGGTGTTCTGCTCCGACTGGCGAAGCAGCCGGCAACCGTCTGGACTGAGGCCCTGACGATGCTGCGCTCCGGGCGGACCTTGTCGCTGGCTAACCTGCGATTGCTGCGGCGGGACGTGCTCGCGGGGGAAGCGCGGGTTTCCGGAAAACCGGATCGCAGTGCGATTGTCGAACTGAAGCGGGCCGTCAGGCTGAAGGCTCGGGGTYCCATCGATCGTTTTCTCGAAGATCTTGGCGCCTTGGCCAATGCGTTCGCCACGCTCTACAACGAGACGGACCCCGAGAATCGTTCGCCCGAGACGGTCGCAAGAGCCGATGCACTAGCTCAGGACGCCCAGGGGGTCGCGAAGCACCTCCGGGCGCTCGTTCCGGCCGACGTCCTCGCGGCCGATGCGGCATACTACGGGGAGCAGTCGTGGGCTCTGGTCCACGACGACCTCTGCCGGATTGCCGACCGCAAGCTCTGTTCCGTCGAGGACTGGTCATGGCCGGATGACCATCCGCTCTGGATCGATGAGCGCCTGCACCAGTCCCTGGTCTGGGCGCTCGGCCACGAGGTTCCGGAACTGGCCGGCCGCAGGCGTCGGGTTGACGAAGGAGTCGTCGCGCTTGACCGCCATCCGCGAAGCGCCGCGTCCCGTCCTTCCGCTCCGTATCGCTACTCGGTGCTCGAGCTGTGTGCCGGGGCAGGGGGGCAGGCTATCGGGCTCCACGCGGCAGGCTTTCGGCATACCGGCATTGTCGAGATCAATCCGGACGCGGTGGCGACATTAAGGGCCAATCGCCCGCGGTGGCCTGTCATCGAAGCGGACCTGAACGCGCTCGATATCGCTCGCTTCGAGCGAGTGGACGTGATCGCCGGCGGGCTGCCTTGCCAACCCTATTCGCAAGCGGGAGAGCGCCGAGGTGCTGCCGACGAGCGGGATTTGTTCCATCGCGCGCTCGAGATCATCAAGCAGATCCGCCCGAAAGCGGTGCTGATCGAAAATGTGGTCGGGATCACGCAGGTCACGCATGGGCTCCGGCGGCTCGCGGTTTACGCCGAGCTTGAGCGTCTCGGCTACGATGCCGAATGGCGCGTGATCGAGGGACCCGATTTCGGTCTGGGACAGAATCGCCGCCGCGCCATTCTCGTCGCGATGCGACGTGGAATGCTGCATCGCTTCCGCTGGCCACTCCCGCCGGAAATGGCGCCGATGCCAGTCGGAATCTTGTTAAAGGACCTCATGGGCGCCCGCGGCTGGAAAGGCCTCGATGCATGGGTCTCCAAGGCCAACGGTATCGCGCCCACGTTGATCGGGGGCAGCATGAAGAAGATGGGAATGGATCTGGCGCAGCCAAAGTCGCGCGGCGCCTGGCGTGACCTCGGCGTGAATCCCGGATCTGTGCCGCATAATGCTCCGGAACCGGAATTCGTTGGATACCCGGGGCTGACCTTGCAGATGCTTGCGCGGCTACAGGATTTTCCCGATCACTGGACCTTCAGCGGGTCGCGTCTCGCTCAGTTCCGCCAGATCGCGAACGCGTTTCCGCCGCGGCTGTCCCGCGTGATGGGCCTGGCACTCCAGCGGGCACTCTCTGGCGAAGAGATCGATCCGAAGGTTGCAATCGAGTCGCCGCTGTTCAAGCGAATCGACATCGCCGAGTTKAACCTGCATACGCTCGAAGCTGCGGAGTAATTCCGCGCGAAGCTGCGGCGTTCCGATGCAGGCGGTAGGAGCGACCATAAGCTCCGACTGAGACGGGGCAGAAGGGTACACCGAGGGGGAGTCGACGCTACACTCGTAACAGCAGTTCCCAATCGGACTCTAGCTGCAACGCGGCATGCCGGTTGGAATTCAATCCGATACGGAATTCGGGAAACTGGATTCCGTTCAGTTTCGGAATTTGGCGCCTTCGGGCTATTCACCCGCGTCAAAGCCGGCCACATCACCATGTCCTCGGTCGGACAACCTCCTCGGAGCCGCCACGCCCGGGTCGCTCGGAGGAAAGCCGAGGAGGAGGTGCCCCGGCTCCTGATTAGGCGGCAAGTGCTTCGGAGGAAACGCGGAGGGTATCCCTGAGACGCTCAAGCGATGCCCTCTCGCAGTTGATCTCGAATCGGCGGCCGGTTGCGCGGATGCTCCGGTTGGCCTCGTCCATTCTCTCGCGAAGGGCGTCACGCGCGGCCTCGACGGTCAGGCCACCGGCGAACTCACGCGCATCAATCGTATTCATGGGATCGGAGTCCGGAACKAAAACGAGGCGGGCAATCGCGGGCAGTCCATCGTATTCTTCGTTGTCATTTTCGTCGAAAGAAACTTCGAACCGATACTCCCCTCTGATGAGGTGTTGTGTCTCAAGCGCTTCGATCCTCCGGTTGATCCCGGCGATCCGCTCGGCTTCGGTCATGGTCATGATGCATTCCCTCCTAGGTTGGGGGAGTGGTCGCCTTCGAGGAAGGCCAGAGAGGTGCCCCCAACCTCATTGAGATCAGGCGGCTTTGAGGGGGACCTCGTAGGCGCAAACGTCGTCAACGGCATCGGCGTCATGCCGCTGGACCTTTGGGAAGCCCTGTGGAGCGCTGAAGACGTTCAAGGAGGCATTCGTGTCATCGCGGAAGGCGGTTTCGTACTMCCGTCCGTCTTCGCCGATCTTGGCTTCGGCGTGCTGGACCGCTTCGATGAGCCCGTCGGCGTTCTCGTCGAAGAAAACGTTACCCGAGTTGCGGAAGATGATGATGTAATTGGTCATTGTCTTGGTAACTGATTTATTCGTGATGTTTGGAATTGGTATTTCTCAATTTCTATAATAATATGATGCGTATTTGCATCGATAGGCGGAAATGTACTACAGATGGATATTCTCTAACTTTGGAATTTAATACGAATATAGAGCTAATAACATTCGTTTCTATCATCTTATTCAAATGAAATCGTCGAAAATCGCGAAATCGAGAATATAAAACTCGACCTTGATCTGAGAGTAGCGATTTCCGGCCGGGGCGCGATAAAGCAACCGGGGCTCGCGCCAGATCGAGCCGATGCGGACAGCGTGATGCCCTGCCGCGCGGCGGACTGCATCTGGAGGACGGCTACGCCTACGCCAAGGGCGGATCATAATGAGCGAGCCTGCCCCCAGCATCTGCGCCTCAAGCCGACCTATTCCCATCCCGCGATTCCCGCGACGTCGGCGAAGCTGATGGCAGCGATAAACACCGTCAACCCCCGCTTTGGCCGAGGGGCGCTCTGCCCGACGGCGACCGGCGTGAGCCGGTGGACACCAAGAGCCAACAAAGTCAGTCCGAGGTACACGACATCATTCGAAGTTGCGCTGGTGGTGCGGACGGGGAGACGCGTCACTCAGAGAATCCCGAAGTCAACGATTCAGTCCTTCTGAATTTCGTTGCGTTTCGGAGGAGTAATGGGCGCGACCTCACCCGAAGGCCTGGCAGCCTCAAGCCGAAGAAGCAGGCGACGCCCAGCCTCATCGCGATCATAGCCCGCGGCAACCAGCCGCCCATGGGCGCCTCGGATGATCTTCCACACGACCTGCCACCTAGCATCGTGCTCGGCGCCCGGCTTCTTCGCGGCTGCGGTTGCCAGCGCACGTACCTCATGAAGGACAGCACGATCCAGATCGTCCGCCTCCGGAAGAGAGCCAGCAGCCAGACGTGCACGATACCGTGCCTGGCGCTCGCGATGCGCCTGCGATCCTGTCGTTACCGGCCGTCCCCCCATGTCTGCCCTCGAAACTCGGTGTCGTCACTCAGAGATGATTGGCCGTGGGCGCGAACGGGACAAGCGCCGGTGACAATCCGCCGATGGACAACATCAAGCTGAGGAAGTGGCCGCCGCCCGCAGGACTTCAGGCGTCAGGACCAGAGGCCTGAGAGAGCCCGCCGTGCTCGTTCGGGCCGAAATTGGCTCTGAGCGCCTTGGCGCCTTCGACGAGGATCTCGTCGACATGGGAGATCTCCAGTGTTGGTGCGATGGGGCCTGAATCCTCTGCATGTGGAGATAACGTGCCATGATCGCGCTCCCGTCCTGCACGGCGTACTGGGCGGTCCTCGCCCGCAGCATGTAGCTCTCGCCGCGAATTGAATGGTAAGTGTCATCCGGCCAGGCCTTCCCGAACTGGACCTCGAGGCGAGACCGCTGGTAGCGAATGGGAGCTTCGCTCCGTCGCCGCGGCAAGAGAAAGCAGCGATCGTTCTCGCGCAATGAGTTCTGCGCGCAACCGACAGTTCGGGTGGCGGATAGTCCCATCGACCCATCTTTGGCTGGCCGGAGGGAATGTAGATGCCGGGGGGTGGCGGCGTTTCCCCAGAGGAGCGCGCGACACTTGGTCGAGAGGTCGAAAGACTTCGGCGGCTCGCGGACGACCTGGAAGCGGTGGCCGCCGGGACCTATACAACCGGTTCCGGCACCCCAACCATTGGTTGTTGGTGGGTGGGTACGCGAGCCGAGCGCTGCCTTATGGGTGAGGTTTCCGAACACCCGGAACTCCCCGGGACAGGTCGACCCATCGTTACCTCGGGCCTTTTCTTTCTCGACGCGCAGCGAGGCTGGGCGAGAAYGTTTTCCCGATGGTACCGACTTGGCATTCCGCACGGCGCAAGGCTGGACGGCTGACCTTGGACACATCGCTCGCCCCACGCATTCGCGACGCCGCTCACCCGACCGAGAATTCGAACGAGCGGTTGCAATAAGCCTTGGTCGAACTTGCCCGGCGAACCGCCATGGCCTTGCGGCCGGCGGCGGGGTGACGTTGGCCACCGGCACGGCCGAACGCGAAGCGGCGCTCGCCCTGCTGGATGCGAGGCCAGGTCGCACACGGCGGATCACACTCGGCGCCGACAAGGCCTTTGACGTGAAGCAGTTCGTGGCCGATCTCAGAGCCCGATCGGTCACCGCGCATATTCGCTAGCAACAGAACATGTCACCAAGACCGGCAAGTGGCGCCGGACCGCCCTCGATTGGCGCGTCCAGCGCCACCCCGGCTATGAGATCAGCCAGCGCTGCCGCAAACGTATCGAGGAGGTGTTCGGCTGGATCAAAGGCTCGGCGGGACTGGCCAAGATGAAAGTTGCGCGGGCGCCCCAAGGTCGATGCCGCGTTCACGCCGCCTACAACCTGATCCGCCTGCCCAAGCTTCTGGCGGCCCCGGCATGATCCTCAAGGGCAAGTGTCGGATCGTCCAGATGGCTGTGTGGGATGCCGAATTCCTCGACATGGTGGAACTGGCCTACATCCTCTTCGACGGCAAGACATGCGGAGAATTMGCCTTCGGCTGCGTCACCGGCCAGCTTCACGGCCGCGACGCCGGCAACGGCGTCAACTTCACCTGGCAAGGCAATGATGAGATGGACGAGGCCTCAGGCGACGGACGGCTCCCTCAAGGGCGAAATCCGTTTCCACAACGGTGACGTTTCCACCTTCATCGCCCGTCCTTGGACGACGTCTTCAAAAGCCTGCTAGGAGCGTGATTAAAGAGGATCTGAGACCACGGCGGACKACCATGCCGGCAGGCTAGTCTTGCGTGGTTTATGCCGGGTCAACGATCAGGGCCGGGAGACCTGCACGAAGCCATCCGAACTCACCTGGGCGTCGCGCGCGATCGCAATCAGGTCAGCCTCGACACGCCGCGCGATCGGCAGCCGGAAATGCAGCGGATCCCAGTAATTGCTATCCTGCTGCGTGACCATCGAGCGATGAGCGAAATCGGCGATGACGGCGCCGCGCCGCGCGGCGAGGGTTCGGAGCGCCTCCTTG
>NZ_JBFTLD010000304.1:0-7429 GCF_056396265.1 Allobosea sp. 05T422_2
ACACCCTGTCGGCGACACCCGACTAACTTTGTTTGTTTACTAATGACATCCGGATTGACCGCCTATAACGACCTATTCACAGTCCAGATCGATGAAAACTGGAAGAATATGTCATTTCGAGAGATGCGCGGAAGCCCCGTTTACAACGAAATCGGTGACCTCCCCATTCGCGTGGACCAATACGTCACTGGCGCGTCGGCCTTAATGGCCTGCAGCTGTTACAAATATTATCCTTACCTGCTCAGCACTGAATTCGACGGAGCGACTTGGCTTTACCGCTGGCTGCTTTACCCGCTCATGTCAGGCGGCGAGAGCGCGGAGACAGTGAAGTTCTACATCTTCGACACGCCGACCAATCCTAGTTTCAAGAATCTCGGGCTGGAAATTTTCAATGCGGCAGGGCAGCGGGTGTTCCATGACGAGGTGCGTCCGCTAAAGGTCGTGTCTGTTCAAACTTGCGACGCGTCTTTCACGGGGGTGCCAGGACGCAGCTATGTACCTCTACTCCTACGTGCAGCGTTGTACGCGCAGAATATAGCGCCGTTGCCGCTTGGACGTTACTGGCTCGAAATCTGGGCGCTGAGGGTCAACGCTCATACGATCACTTCGGATCGCGTCACGGTCGGTCGAAACGTCGTCCCGCTTTATGACGTCGGCCTTTACGCCGCCGTCGACGTGACTGGTTACGCTTAACCCCAGCTTCCACCTTCCACTGTCCTTCGCCGCCCTCTGAGGCGGCTTTTTCATGCGGGCATCGCCATGACGAACACGATCGCTCAATTCCAGATCTCGACCGAAGAGGATCTGCATTTTCAGCTGGACTTCGTCGGGCTCGTGCTCGCCGGCCGAGCGCTGAAGGTGAACGTCAAGCTGCGCTCCACCGGCGCCGTGAAGACCGAACTCACGCTTGCCAATGGCGGCCTCGTTCTTGTTGGTGCGGGCAACCTGACCATGCTCTTCGCGAAGAGCGGGATGGGCACCTGGCCGACAGGCGAGTATCAGGCCGACATCCGCGACGAAACCGGCGGCGGTTCCATTCGCATCATGGCGGTGCGCTTCGTCTATGACGAGCCGGGCAAGCTGGTCTATGGCGTCCGCGGCAACCAGGCCACGGTCAACTGGGGCGGCAACCAGGCCGTGGTGACTGCGATCGGCGGCGTCGGCCCACCGGGTCCGGCGAACTCGCTCACGATCGACGAGGTCGTTACGCTCGAAACGGGGCAGCCGGCGACGGCTGAGGTCGTTGGTACCGCGCCGAGTCAGGGCCTCAAGCTTGGACTTCCCAAGGGCGACAAGGGTGACAAGGGCGATCCCGGCGAGGCTTCGCCCGCGTTCATCGCGATGGTCCAGCAGGTCGAAGAAGACGCGGTGGCGACCGCTGCCGACCGGGTCGCGACCGGGCAAGACCTGGTAGCCACCGGGTTGGATCGGGTGGCGACCGGCCTGGATCGCGTTGCGACGGGGCAGGATGCCGACGCCACGGCCTTCGATCGGGTTCAGACCGGCTTGGACGCGACTGCAACGGCGGCAGACAGGGTGCAGACTGGCATCGACCGCCTGGCAGCCGAAGCGGCCGCCGGCTCGTTCATCTTCGCCAACAAGGCCGAAGCTGAAGCCGGCGAGGCCGAGAACAAGGGAATGAACCCGCTCCGGACCAAGCAGCATGTCGATKCTCGGATCGGGGTCACCGCGGGGAAGCTCGTTGCTCTCGATGCTGCCGGCAAACTGCCTGCTGTCGACGGCTCGCAGCTCACCGGGATTCCGCGATCGTTCATGACGCCGCCGCAGGGGCGCGTGACGCCGCTGACGGGCGTGGCAATCCCCGGCGCGGATATCGCCGGCGTGACATCGCTGTTCTACACGCCCGCAGGCGGGAAGTTCGCGCCCGTATTGATCGGCGGCCAGTTCACGATGGTCGATTTTGGCGAGCTGTCGCTGCCGCTCTCGGCGCCCTATCACGCGGCGGCGACCCTCTATGACCTCTTTATCTTCGGTTCGCCGCTCAAGTTCGGCTCGGCGCCCGCCAATGTCGCGACCGAGATCGTCGAGGGACTCGAAGTCAATTCAGCGCCGCTCAACATCCKCTGGGGCAGCGCCGCCGGAAACGTGACAGCCGTGCCAGTCCGCCAGGCCGCGCGGGTCGGCACGTTCAGGACCACTCTTGCCGGGGAAGCGCAGTTAACGAGCGCTAACATCGACATCGTCAACCTCTACAATCGCGTGGCGTTCAAAAAGATCGTGACCGCCTCATCCGCGACGTGGACCTATGGCACGGCCGATTGGCGCGCAGCTGACGGGGGCGCTGGCCCGCGGATCAATTTCGTTCAGGTGGCCCCCGGGCTCGCAGTCAAGGTCACGGCCACGAGTTTCGCCGGGCCAGCTGCGGGAACCACTATCGTTATCTCAGCGGCGCTGGATGGCGCTATGAGTCCGCCACTCGGGCCCGCCGCGCTCGTCAGTTACGCGGGCACGTCGGTCCAGGTGCCGCTTAGCATGTCCACGCCAATCGCGCCGTCTCGCGGCTACCACTACCTTGAGAACGTAGAGTTCGCCTCCGCCTCTACGGTATTCACAGGCGCATACACCACGTTGACGGTGGAGATGGAGGGGTGAGTATGGCCTATTCTGCTGTCAGCGCTCCCGACCCCTGGGCCGATGCGCCGCCAGTTTACAACCTCATAAACGATCCCATCAGAGCGCTCGGAGCCCCGGCCCCGATCAGGTTGACGCCCGGCGAACGGACGCACATCCTCGCCGGGATCGGCCAAAGCAATATCGCGAACTTCATCTACGGGGCTCCCTATGCCCCCTCCTCCCCGAAGGTCCACGTCTTCAACTGGCGCGACGGGGGTGTTTATTCCGCGGTCGAGCCTCTGCCGGGCATCAACACGACGAGTACGCCGAACGCCTATTCGAACGTGATGACGCGGATCGGGCAAAAGCTGATCGATGCCAACATCTGCGACCGTGTCATCATCGCAGGGTGCGCTATTGGCGGATCCACGACGGTCGATTGGGCGGATGGCGGCATCTATGTCGATCGGCTGCGCTACTTCATCCGCCGGCTTCAGGCCTCCGGGCTACCGCTAACCGGCATCCTGCGTCACCAGGGCGAGGGAGATCCCTCAATCGGGACCAGCAGCAATACTTATCGGGACCGGGGTCGCGCCGAGTTTCAGAAGTTCCGTGACGCTGACTTCACCGCGCCTGCCATCGTCTGCCAGACGACCTATTGGGCCGGCGTCAATACCCCGGGCTCGCCTGAGGTTCTGGCCGTCCGGGCGGGGCAGGCGGCGATGGCTGACGGCGTGAGCATCTTTCTCGGCCCAGACACTGACACGCTCGGTGCGGACAAGAGAGGCGATGCGGCGCACTTCAACGCGGAGGGGGCCAATGATTTTGCCGACATGTGCGTGACGGCGATCCAAGCGCACGCCACGCCGGTAAGCTAGCCGGGTGTTCGGCAGTTCATGATGGCAAAGATCGAGCCCGGGGACTTATCCTTGCACGCGCCGGGTTCGGGCTGCGCGATCAAGGCCACTAGAACAGCCAAGATTGCGAGAGCGATATAGACCGCCTCCTTCACCGTGCGTCACTCGCCCCCATTGATCCGATAACCAATATCGGTTATCGCGAGATAAACGATATCGCTTTACGCGGCAAGGGGCGGGATGAATTGACAGACTTCCTATATGCTAGCCGTGCGTTGGGATGGCGCGCTTTTGGTTAGATCTTCAAGCGTTATGTTCGAGAGCAACCTAGAGGACAACTCGCGCCTATCCGGCTCAAAGCGAATTGCGGTTCCGATCGCAGGTGATGACCAAGAATCGAAGAAGGTAGCTTCGGCTTTTTTTGACTCGATTGGATATGACGTAGWCGATGCTGGCGGCCTGCGAGATAGTTGGCAATTCGAGCAGGGCCAAGAGGCATACAGTGCAAGGCTTACGAAGGAAGAGCTAGCAGAAATGCTAGGCGGTTGAGGCCGGCGGCGCCGTTCCAGCCGAAGCGGCGCTTTTGCTCGACTTTATCGGCTGCATTGACACCCGGCCACCTGCCGCCTTCTGGCGGTTTTTTCATGCCCGGAGCATTTCCTATGTCGCAGACTGATTGGGCTGTCGTGATCCGTAAGGTCGCGCCAAAGGCTGACGCGCGCATTGTCGGAACCTTCGCGAAGTCAGCCGAGGCCATCGTCTCTGAACTGCCACCGATCACCTGGCCGGCATAACGGCCAAACCCCAACCCATCCATCCGCCGCCTTCGGGCGGTTTTTCTTTATCTGGAGCACGCACAATGACACGTCGCATCAGCGATGAAGGCCTGGCGCTGATCAAGCGCTGGGAAGGCTGCCGGCTGACCGCTTACAAGGATGTCGCCGGCATTCTGACGATCGGCTACGGCTCGACTGGGGCGCATGTCCGTCCCGGCATGACGCTGACGCAAGCCGAAGCCGAGCATCTCCTGCGCAACGATCTCGACCGGTTCGAGCGTGCCGTCGAGCGYCTGGTTCGCGTTCCCCTTACCGATGGTCAATTCGCCGCTCTGGTCTCGTTCGCTTTCAATGTCGGCGAATGGGCGTTCCAGAAGTCCACCCTGCTGAAAAAGCTCGAGGCCGGCAATTATGCCGCTGTGCCGACCGAGCTGATGAAATGGGTCAATGCCGGCGGCCGGAAGGTCGAGGGGCTCGTCAACCGCCGCGCTGCTGAGGCCGGGCTCTGGTCTCGCGGCGGCTTCGTCTCCTCCAACACCGTCCCGGCGAGGCCTGCCCCGCTTCCCCTTGTCACCCTCGACAATGCGGTGAAGGTCGCGACGCCAATGACGGCGCTTCTGCAGGGCTTCACTAGTGGACCGGCGCAGATCATCCTCGCGCTCGCCTTCGTCGCCGGCGGCTCTTTCCTGCTCTGGCGTTGGCACAAGGCACAGCAGGAAGCCGCGGCGTGATCCCGCTGCGGGCATGGCTCGCGCTCGGCGCTGCCGTCATCGCTGGCCTGCTCGCCTGGGCGGTGGTCAGCAGCATCTATCAGCGCGGCAAGACCGATGCGTCGGCCGAGATCCAGCAATCGAATGTGAAGGCAAGAGGCAAGGCCGATGACGCTGCGCGCAAGGTTGAGAATTGCATTGGCAGCTGGGACCGCGATCGCGGTCTCTGCCTGCGCGACGACGGCGCCGGTCGATAGGCCGTGCGGCGTCATCAGCGACAGCCTCCAGACTGTCCAGGGCAAGACGCCCGCCGATACCCGCCGGATCGACATCCATTCCGAGCGCGGCGTCGCTGCCGGCTGCTGGGGGCGCTGATGGTCGGCCAAGGGCGGGGAACTCTGGAGCGCATCGCAGTGCTCGAGCAGCGTTTTGATGGGTTGAAGGAGACGGACAGCGACCTGAAGGATGCGATCGAGGGCCTGAGGGAGGCGATGCAACGCCTCCTCGAGCAGGGCCAGCAGCGGGGTCAGGCGATGGGCGAAATGCAGGCGGCGATTTCTGGGTTGCAGAACAGTGTCGTCAGCCTGAAGAAAGACACGGCCGTCATCCGCAGCGGCCTATTCCTCGCCCGTGTCGGTGGCAGGACGGCAAGATTCGCCGTGTTGTCGCTTCCGGTTGGCGTCGGCCTTTTCGTCTGGGTCGGCGAGCGCTGGGACTTGCTGCTCAACTTCATTCGCGGCACCGGCCGCTGATCGCTTGGCCCGCGCAAACGGCTGAATACCGGGGAGTTCCATGCCAAAACTCGGCCCATCGTTGGAGCGGCAACGGGGTGCGGTCTGCCTCATCGAGCGATGCGCCGAAACCGCAAAAACGCCGGCGCGCCGCCGGCTGTCGGAGAGCGGGCGATCGACGACAAGCGCCGCCCGGCGCGGCGGCGCTTGTGCTGAACTGCGGGCCTGACGTGAGCTAGCCACTTAGCCCGCGGCAAAACTCAATCTTTGAAGATGGCTTGTGGCCCCTCCGAAAGCAGCGCATTTGCCGTCCGAAGGCTATTCTGGTCAGGGCAGTCGGCCCAGCGCCCTTCGCATCGTTCGCGGAGCCAACGTCGAACCTGGTAGGATTTGCTGATGGGAAGGTTTGCAGCTGTCAACACGCTTTCGCCGAGCAAACCGATCTCTATCTCTTGGCTCAGGCCTGCATAGTTCGGTTGAAAGTTGACGCCATCTACACGGTAGTAGGTTCGCCACATGTGCTCCGCCGGATCGGGTGTACGCCCCTTCCAAGTCGGAAGTCTGTGCACATAATCATGGGTCCACAATGGGTGGTGGTCTCCAAAACTGGCGATCAGGAAGGGCTGGCCCGGAAATCGTGTTGAGAGCGATGCCTTCAGCCAGGATATGTCGTCCGCAGCGATCCGCTGTCGCCGAGCGTACTCAGCAACAGGATCGCCGGGCGCATACTCTGCATCACGCACGCCTGGGAATTCCTGATAATCCCAAGGGTAATGCGTGGCCGAGGTCAGGACGAAGTAGAAATTCGGGTTAGTACCTTCGTTTTTCTGTTTTTTCTCGAGATCGTCTAGCAGAAATTGGTAATAAGCCTTATCTCTCGGTCGAGGGCCAGTGAATTTAATTTGAAGATTCATATCGTCTTCTGAATTGACGCGATCAAATCCGAGTGATTGGTAGAATTCTTTTGTGTTAAGAAAGGTTGTCGGCGAGGGATAATTTACACTGGTACGATATCCGTTGGCTTTGAGTTCATGCGCAATCGAATTCTTGAATTTTCCATTGGCAACAACGCCAAGGAAATCCTTGCGAGATCCAAAGTAGCTAAGATCGGCCCCTAACACGAAGCCATGCTCAGAGATCCATGTTTTCCCGCCATACGCTTTGACGTTGAGGCGGCGGGTCTGGCCGTCCCCCGACGTAAAGAACTCACCCGGCACCGCGTACTTCTCATCATCAAGATAAATGCTGGGATCGACCGACGATTCGTGGAGGATCACGATAATATTTGGGCGTGTGGACGCGGCAGCGCCAGGATCCACCAATTTCGGACCATCGACAATTTTCTGCGTAAGCCCCTCGCCTAGCACCAGAGGCGCTGTTGCGTGATCTACGAACATTCGCGCGCTTACGGTAAAATTGGACAAGTGCCGATTGCTGAAGACAGCGTGCGCAAACACGGTATCGCGATACAAAGGATCAACATTCCTCCACGCAGCCTCAACGAGCACTATGCTGAGCAGAACAAGCGGCAGCGAGATCAGGCGCCGGATACGGGATTTATCCATCGCAAATACGGCCGCCAAGATGAGAGCGGAGCATACAAACATAAGAACGGCAATCGCAGCCAGCTTCGTATAGTTCTGCAAAAAGAAAACGATCTCAGAAATTTCTCTCATCTGGTAGAAAAAATCTGAAAAAAGCAGTTTTTGCTTGAGATAAACGTATTTTGTCTTCGATAAAATTGACAATAACGTCAAAATTAATAGCGAAAACACTAAAGA